>NZ_JAHDIG010000089.1 GCF_020630935.1 Bernardetia sp. | reverse complement strand
TGTTTTATGAAAAAATAAATCAAATTTAACAAAATTGTAGTAGATAATTACTTAAGAAACAACCATCGTTTGTATAAGCACTTGCCACTACTTGTCCATTTTGAGAAACTGTTACCAAAGACTGAACCGTTGAAGGAGAAGTACAGCCTTTCAAAGAACCACCATCGCTTTATAGGATACTCCCGTAGTTTCCAGTAAACAAATAAAAACTTATCCTTCATCTACAGCCTCATCTGTATTTTCATCAACTTTATACTTTGATTCTATATTCTGAATATGGTTTTCTAAATCTTCAAAATTTGAAAAGACTTGGATTTGAGAAAGTCTGTTATCCTCCTCTTCTTCGCCTTCAAAACTGTCATCTTCTTGTAGTTCTGTTTCCTGCTTCTCTACATCAAAATTTTGTAATTCATTTTCTTGAGATGATTCAGAGACTTTAGCATTTTTAGTTTCTACCTCTATAATTTTTTCTTCTGTCTTGATTTCTAACTCATTCATAGGATGCTTCAAAGAATTTAGATTTTGTTCTTCATCTACCTTTTTTTCGATATTAGGGTTGCTCTCAAGCTGAACATTCTGTACTGCGTTCGTTGTTACTTCCTCTACTTTTTCTTTAGGGTTCTCATATTCTTCCATAAGTTCTTCCAACTCATCGTCTGTATAAACAGGACTTTCTGGGTGAGTGTATTGTCTCATCCAAACTTCGCCTTCTTCTATAGTTTTGAAAACAGCACAATTAACTAACGAAGTGAGTTTTTCTCCCATTCCATATTTCAATGAAAAGACAGCAAAAATATCTTTATCTGAAACCACAGTAGCAAAGTGTTTCAATCCTGCATCGTGTACCATCTGCGACCAAACCTCGTTTGCCCAACGTGGAATATTTGGGTTTGTGCCTTTAAACTTTTGAGCATCCAAAAACAAACATTTTACTTTTGTATGACGAATCATGGCAACTTCTTTCAAAAGCACTTCACGCACTTTTTCCTCACCTACGAACTGTTTCCATACTACATCAATACGACGTTTTTCTGGAATCCATCTCATCGAAATATAATCAGTTTCGAAATGTGTGGGCGTATCTACAATGTTTTTGTGTAAAGTTTCTGCTAGAGGCTGCTCTTCTGGAGGACGCTTTGTAGGTGGGAAAATTGGGCGTAAGCTAGAAGATTTTTCTGTATTTATATCATTATTTATGTTCATATCCGTATTGCTACAAAGTAAATAGAATAGAAAAAGTAGCGACAAGTAAAAAATTACAAACTATCTTATCTGATAGCTTATAGCTTTGTCTTGACTGTTTTTTATTGAATTATTTATAGAATAGGATTTATTATTGTAACGCTTTTTACTTCAAATAGTTAGCCAGCAGAATTTTGTTGATAGACTAAAAAGTGGTTTTTGTCGAAACAAAAAAATATTATTTTATCTCTTCATAAAGCTCCAAAATCTTCTTTGCTAGATTTTCCCACGAATATTTTTCTTTAAAGTCTCTTAAGTTTTCGTCATAATCTATGTCTTTTTTATTCTCAAAAAGTTCTTCTATAGCACCTTGAATCGCTTTTGATGTTGGTTCTTTGGCAATTGTTCCTGCATTGTAAGGCTCTATCAAATCACGAAGTCCTCCCACATCAGTAACTACAGAAGGTACTTCAAAATGAAAAGCAATAGCAGAAACACCACTTTGTGTAGCATGTCTGTAAGGCAAGACATTGGCATCAGCAGCCGAAAAAAGCAAATTTACTTCTTGGTCGGAAACATAACGCAGACGAGTATCTATGTTTTGTTTTTTTGGATGATTGTCTAATTGGCTTTGTAATGCTGCATTTTCACTATCTGACAAATACGACTCTCCTGCAATGATTAAAAAATAACTCTCATCAAGATATTTGAAGGCTTCCAAGAGCAAATCCAAACCTTTATACTTTCTAACAAAACCAAAATAGAGTAAGATTTTTTTATGCTCTATCCCTTCAATTTCTGATAGTCCTAGTTTTTCTAAGGCTTCTTTTTTGGCTATTTTTTCTCCAAAATGCTCATAAATTGGATGTGGATGAAAAATATATTTTGCATCTGGTTTTCGCTCCAAAAGGTCTCTTTCTACTGATTTGCTCATTACGATATAAGCATCTGTATTTTTGAGGAAATATTTGGTAAAAGTTTCATCAAAAAAACGCTTTTCATGAGGAATCATATTATCTACAATGACAATCGATTTTGTTCCTTTTTTCTTCAACTTTTTAGCTACCGTTCCCAAAGCTGGTGCAAAAAAAGGTAACCAATAACGCATTAGAAGCAAATTAGGCTTTTCTTTGGTAATCTTTGAAGCTGTATTTAGATATGAAATAGGATTTATGCTACTTATAGTTCGTTGTGTAGGAATAGGGTCTGCGTTGTCTTCCGAAGTGGCATACTGTGTCTGTCCAGGGAAAAGCAATTCTGGATATTGTGTGGTAAAATTATAAGCAGAAACCGAAACATTCAGCTTTTCAAAATTGCGATACAAAAGTGCATTAAACTGTGCAATTCCTCCACGAAACGGATAAAAAGTAGATAAATAAGCTATTTTCATGTACTTGGTGTAGTGTAGTCTTTAGACTGCAAATTAAAAACCATCAACTCACAAAGGTAAATTGATGGTTTAAAGGACGGTATTTTTTTTATGAATATAAAGTTTTTCTATGCTTTTTAATGGATTTAAAGAATTTATAAAGCTGGTAAAAAATGAGGTGATGTATCTTGCTCACCAAAAGACTTTGCATTTAACTTTGAAACTGGAGTTTCATCAGAATTTGTCTCTTGATAATATAACTTGTTTTGATTATGCTGAAAATACATCAATACAAAAGATAAAACAATCAGCCCTAATAAAGCAGCAAAAGTAACGTTCTCTTTTTGCTTGAAAAAAATATGCTTTTTCATGGAAAAAATAAAAATTTATATAAAGTAGTTATTGTTAGTTGATTGTGCTTGTTATTCTATCTCTTCAATAGTATTATTATTTATATTCCAGTTGATTATACGAAAATAAAAAATAGTTGTTGCAACAATTATCATTTTTATCAAAAAAAAAATTCTTAAAAAAATGATAAAAAGATATTGACTTAGAGTATTGGACATGAGATAAAAAGTTGTTGGTGTCGCTACACTAAAACACCAATGAACGGTAATTTTCCCTGTTCTGTGCCTCACAGAACAGCAATATCTATTGATGTCCAGTACTCTAATCTTGACTATTCATATTTTACACAAAAATAAAATCAACTTATTAACAATAGATTGCCAAATTTAGTTCTATTGATTAATTCCAAAGTAAATATTTTGAGTCTGTAAAAACACAAACCAATATCACAACAACTGCATCTAATTTTAACTTAATCCTTCAATAAACCCATTTTGAATATCAATTTGTAAGGCTTGAGGTTCTTTTGGAAGCCCAGGCATACGCATAATTGTACCAGCAACAGCAACAATAAAACCTGCTCCACTATTGATAACCAAATCTTCAATAGTAATGATAAAATCTTTTGCTACGCCTAGTTTTTGAGCATCATCTGAAAAAGAATATTGCGTTTTGGCAATGCAAATAGGAAAATCAGAGAAACCTAACTTTTCAATCTTAGCAATCATTTTCTGCGCCTTATCTGAAAAAGAAATATCGTTTGCTCCATACATTTTTTGAGCTACTTTCTTGATTTTTATTTCTATGCTATCCTCATTTTCATACGTCAAAGTCAATGGTTTTGAAGGGTTATTTTCACAAACTTCAACAACTGTTTGGGCAAGCTGTCCTGCTCCTTTTCCTCCTTCTAAAAAAGAATTATTGATTGCAAGCTTAACTCCTTTACTTTCACAAAAATCTTTTAAAAATGCAATTTCTTCATCTGTATCAAAATCGTATTTATTAAATGCTACCACCACTGACTGTCCAAAAGATTGCATATTTTCGATATGCTTCTCTAGATTTTTTGTACCTTCTTTGATTCCTTCCAAGTTTGGTTTTTTGATGTCTGCTTCTGCTACCTTTCCATGCAATTTGAGTGCCTGTGAAGTTGCCACAATCACAGTAACTTTTGGAGAAAGTCCTGATTTACGACACTTGATATTCATAAATTTTTCTGCGCCCAAATCTGCGCCAAACCCAGCTTCTGTAACTACATAATCAGCAAAATTCATAGCCATTTTGGTTGCCAAAACAGAGTTACAACCGTGAGCAATATTAGCAAAAGGTCCTCCGTGAATAATAGAAGCTGTATTTTCTGTCGTTTGAACTAAATTAGGCTGAATAGCATCTTTCAGAAGTACCGTAATTGCTCCTTCAAAACCCAAATCTTTCACAAATACAGGCTCTTGGCATACTCTATATCCTAAAAGAATATTTCCGATACGTTTTTTCAAATCCTCCAAATCAGTAGCCAAACACAAAATCGCCATAATTTCAGAAGCAGGTGTAATATCAAAACCTGTTTCGGTCGGAACGCCATTACTAATACTTCCCAAACCTGTTACCACATTGCGAAGTGTACGGTCATTGACATCCAGCACTCTTTTCCAAAGAATCTGACGAAGCTGTTTTTCCGAACCTCTATTCTGAAATTGATAATTATCAAGCAAAGCAGAAATCATATTATTTGCCGAAGTAATGGCGTGAAAATCTCCTGTAAAGTGCAGATTTATATTCTCCATTGGCAAAACCTGTGCATATCCTCCACCTGCTGCACCACCTTTCATTCCAAAACAAGGTCCGAGTGAAGGCTCACGTAATGCAACAATAGCTTTCTTTCCAATCTTTGCTAGTCCTAATCCTAAGCCAACCGAAGTTGTTGTTTTTCCAATGCCTGCTTTTGTCGGTGTAATAGCTGTTACTAAAATTAGATTTGATTTTTCACTTTGATTTTCAAAATTATTTTCATTTTCTAATAATTCTAAAGGCAGCTTTGCAATATATTTTCCATAAGGAATGAGCTTCTCGGTTGGAATATCTAGTTTTTCAGCTATTTCAGAAATAGGCAAAAGTGTAGTTTGGCGAGAGATTTCTATATCAGATTTCATAAGACTTGAGTTGTTTGTGTTTAGTATTCTGAACTTTCAATCTTGAAAGAAACATTAATTTTTGGATTAGATGTGGTGGTGTCTTCTACTGGCAAGATAATGAATTCGAATGTAGGTTCTTTACCCGTTTTTTGACAAGTTTGTCCACCTAAAATTGAAATGGAATATAACCCTTTTGGTAGTTTGATTTGAGCTTTTCTATTTTTGAGTAATTTATCAATCTTTTCGACAGTAAAATCTTTTAGATAGGGGATTGTAAAAAGACAAATTATTTCGCTCTGTACTTCTAGTAAATATCCTTTCTGATGAATCTGTAAGTCGTTTTGAGGTTTTAGAAGTTCTATGTTTTCTCCCATCAAGTTGAAATAGATGGTATAAGGATAATTCTGAACTTGTGATAAGGGAATCATTTTTCTCTCTCTTACAGCTATTTCTCCAAAATCTGTAGTGGTAAAAGTTGTGATTAAATCATTTGGTAGATTATGCTGTTTTTTAAACTCTAGTAGTGTAAATGGATCAGCCAAAATGAAATAATCAAATAAATCGTTTAGCTGTTCTTCAAATTTGTATATTTTCATTTCTTCTAAAAAGGAGGTTCATCATCAAAATCAATAGACTTTTTATCATTTTTCAAATCATCGTCTATCGGATTCATATTATTTCCTTTGCTTTGAAGTGTCGTAAAACCATCATCTATTGGAGGCATAGAGGAAAGGTTATCATTTGCATTTGGAAAACCACTATCATAGCCTGTATTTCCAGCAGAAAAACCAGCCTCATCCATATCTTGAAAACGTGTATATTTTCCTACAAACTGTAACTTGACTGTTTCCAAACTACCATGACGGTTTTTTGCTAAGATAACCTCTGCCATTCCGTGCGTAGGATTACCCATTTCGTCTTGTGTAATTTCATAATATTCTGGACGATAAAGGAAAATTACCATATCTGCGTCCTGCTCAATGGATCCACTTTCTCTTAAATCTGAAAGCATTGGTTTTTTATCTCCTCCACGAGTTTCTACGGCACGAGAAAGCTGTGAGAGTGCCATTACAGGAACATCCAATTCCTTAGCCAACTGTTTTAAAGCCCTTGAAATACCTGCAATTTCTTGCTCACGATTTCCGCCTCCTTTTCCAGCATCTCCAGACATAAGTTGAAGGTAATCAATGACAATCATATCCAAATTGTGCTGCGATTTTAGCCTTCTTGCTTTTGCACGCAGTTCTAGCATCGTGATAGCTGGCGTATCATCTATAAAAATCTTAGAAGCTGAAAGTTGTGTAGTTCTATGAACAAGTTGCGCCCACTCGTGGTCTTCAATATTTCCATTTCGGAGCTTATGACTTTCTATTTCTGCTTCTGACGACATCATACGAGTTAGAAGCTGCTCTGCCGACATCTCTAGTGAAAAAATAGCTACACAGTGTTCATATCTAACGGCTGCATTGGCAAGAGCGGACAAGACAAAAGCTGTATTGTGTGTCAATATAAAATCATCAGTTACATAGAGGCTATCAGCACTATCAATTTTGATACAAGAGGCGTCTTTATTGCCAATAAATTCGATTTTAGTGATATATTTAAAAAGTGGAGAAAGGCTTGTATTGGTAGAAATCTGTGAACCAGTCTCTAAATCTGAAAGACTTGCAGGAAGTTCAAAATCTAAATGATAAACTATTTCTCCTTTGCTATTCTTCTTTTCTTCACAAAAAACCATTCCACCCAGTGAGCGAATCAAGAATGTAAAATCATCTTTGATTCTATCTGAATCTGTTTGATATTTCCCTCGTGTTTCGTTGTTGCTATCCTTATTCAAACGACCAGAAAATGCCATCATTCCACCTAAAAGCTCTGTACGCTGTTTGACACTTCCCCACAAGTATTCCTTTGGAATAAAGGGTTCTTCTGCAAAAGTTGCCATCTGTTCGCCAAAAGCATTTTGAAGTTTTTCGTAAGTTTCTGCCATTTTCTCGCTAGTCTTGAAAGCATTTTTGTCTGCAAGAAGACTTGTTTCTCCTTGATTTGCTACGAAAAGACCTAACAAATAACAGCTCAAAGGCAATTTTTTTTCCTCAAATTGCATCGGCATAACCATCGGAATATAATGGTTGGGTTTTCCTGCTCCTGTCAGAAGTGTTTTTCTGATTTGTGCCAAAGAACGAACTGCCAGTTTGTTTTCAGATTGCTCAAAAGTTATCCATAAGTGTTCTTCACAACACTCGGTACTTGTTCCATCTTCAAAAATAATTCTGTAAATTGGCTTTTTTCCTTGTGGAAAAACCTCTTTTACTTCGTGAAATTTCCCATCACTTCCTCCCAAAAAATCGCCTTTCCGAACCTCTCCCATCGTAGTCCAACCCTTTGGAGAAAGCAGTTTTGCGCTGTGAGGTTGTGCTTTTCCCATACCAGGGCGAGCTGCCAAAATAATCAAATCAGAACGCTGCCAACCTGCCGTAATTCTATCTAAAGATGTGAATCCACTTTGTATTCCAGTAATACCTGTTTTATTTTTTCGCTTTTCCTCTAAATCTTTGAGTGTACTCAAATAGACAGAAGCCATATCTGAAGTACGTTTTCTGACGTTGTCTTCTGTAATTTCGAAAAGTTCATGTTGGGTTTCATCTAAAAGCTCAAAAGCATCTGTGGTATCTTCAAAAGCATTTTGGCGCACCGTAGAAGCAACACCAATCATTTTCCTTTTGATGGCACGCTCCACAATTTCGTGAGCGTGATAAACAACATTGGAAGACGAACTAACTTCTGTCGTGAGGCGCACAAGTGCATAAGCCCCACCAACGATTTCTAAATTACCATTTTTTTCTAATTGTGTTCGGACAGTCAGAAGGTCGATAGGAGAACCTTTCGCTGAAAGCTCTAGCATGGCTTGGTAGATAAGCTGATGAGCATCTTTGTAAAAACTATCTGCCTTCAAAATATCGACAACATCTTCAAAAGCCTTTTTTTCCAATAAAAGCGCACCCAAAACAGCCTCTTCCAAGGGAATGGACTGAGGAGGAAGTTTGCCCATTTCGTTTGCCAAATCATTAGCAAAGCCATTTTGCTTTTTCTTATTGAATGTTCCTTTTTTAGAAAAACTATTGCTTTTGTTATCCATTTTCAGCGTCTTATCTACCTATTGAATATATTGATTGTTTTTATACAAATTTACTAAAAATAATAGCATAAACTAAAAAGTTTTACCTTTAATTTAATAGCTTACAAAGCTATACAAATGCTATACATATATTATCAGATTTTGAAGTACTCAAACTTACTTTTACATAAAATTAGTTCTTAAAATATAAAATACATAAATTCCTACATCTTAAGAAATTCATCAGAACATAAAATCAAATGCTTTTTTTTAGAATTATATTAATCGTTATGGGTTTGCTATTTACCTTCATTGGTATAGTGGGAATAGGAGCTGAAATCCGACAGTACAATAATTATACTCATACACAAGGTAGAGTTATTGGCGATACTCTTTTATATTATGAGAATTCTTCATCAAGTGATTTTGATGATGCTATGGTACATGCTGTTGTTAGTTATGAAACAAAAGAAGGACAAGAAGTAACATTTATAGAGCGACAAGGTGAGAATGGAGAGAGTAGCTTTGAAAAAGGAGAACAAGTAAAGGTTTTATATGACCATACAAGACCAAATTTTCTTAGAAAACATTCTAGGTTGTATAGTTTTACTACCTTTTGGAAAGGAGGTATTTTTGGTGTATTTGGTATTTTATTCATCCTAATAGGAATAGCTCTTGGATTTTTGAAGAGAGGTAAATCGAAATCTTCTTATTAAATTTAGGTTTGTACTTTAGAGCTTGTTTAAACAAGCTCTTAGGGCAATAATTACCTTACCCAATATTATGAAAAAAACATCCTATTCTCTTTCTCTGCTTTTTGCTTTTCTGTTTCTAATTTCTTTCAAAAGCTATTCTCAACGTATCGGACTTGGCTTTTTGTTTCGTCCTAACCTAACTGTCGGTACGGCTATCGTTCCCACTCAAAAGGTAGAAGACAGTTTGAAGTTTGGAATCAATCGCTTTTATGCCAATATGGTTGTGCCTCTGAGTGGAAAATTAAAGTTAGATATAAAAAACATCAATGCTTCTTTTACACAGCACTTCTTGACGATAAACACAGGTTTACGTTTGCCACAAGGCGATTTAGTAGAAGACAATACTAGAATCTACAACCTTTCAGCAGGGATTACTGGTGTTCATGCCAATATCAGAAGTGGCATTTGGTTTTATACTGTCAATGGTGGAATTGTACAAGACATTCAAAAGCTAGACGAATCTAGTCCGTTTTTTACGGCTGCTGGAGCATATATTCGTGTGAAGGGAATTTATAAGCATAATATTTATGGTGTTGCTCTTTTGTATCAATACGAACGTTTTTTGCCTGTGCCTATTTTGGGAATCAATCGTAGATACAACAAAAAATGGTTTTTAGAATTGCTTTTACCTGCACAGGGCGCAATGCGTTATGAGTTTAGCAAAAAATTTAAAGCTGGTGTGTTGGTAGGTTTGGGAAGTTTTCGTGCTGGTGTAAATCCATCTAATAGAATTACATTACCCAACTTAGGGAATAAAGGAAATCTAAATCTCAATTATACCGAACTCAAAATTACATCGGTAGCAGAACTCAAAATCAAAAATGGAATCTTTTTAAGCAGTGAAATAGGTGTTTCGACAGCTCGTAATTTGTCTTTTTTACGTACTTCTGAAAACCAAATTGACTTTGGAGCTTCTACTGTTCCGTATGGCGCAATCAATTTGCATATAGATTTACAAAAATCTAAGACAAGCCCGATTAGTTCTCGTTTGTTTGGAAATGATTTTTAAACTACTCTTCATCTTTCATCACAGGAATAGCAGGGTCTTTAGAGTTAGGATTATTCATTGCTGTATCAATTTCTATATCCTTTTGATTAGATGTTTTGAGTCGGTTAGTTTCTTCATATTGCAAACTGTCTTGCAAGAAAGCGTCGTTTATTTTCTCTTCTTGACTCTTTCCACAAGCACAAAACCCTAAAATAAATAATATCAAAAAAATGTATTTGTGTAGCATTGGTCTATGAGTATTTTATTTTTGTAAATTTAAGTTCCTAATTACACACAAGTATAAGGCAAGCAAATGAACAATTTAAAATTAAAAATGAAAAATTAACTAAAATTTTATTTATCAAAACTTTCTACGATGAAAAAGTATGTCAACTTTGAGTAAATATTTAGTATTTTTATCGCTTAATGTTGCATAATTATCAACTGTTCATTTTTTCCTATCCCACTATTTGTTTTGCTCCGATTTTTTGAAGTTTATTCTGACAAGTTCCAATCATTAATTTCTCATTATTCCAAAAAATTTAATGGAAATATTATTCGTTTTCTGATTTGGAAAGGAGAATATTTGTCTGACAAAAACTTTTTATTAGTAGTCAGTATTTTTATCGGAATTTTGGCAGGACTGGCAGCTATGTTTCTTCGAACGACGGTAATTTGGGTAGAACATAATTTGGCTTCTTCTAGTCAGTTTTCAGAAAACTACAATTACGGACTGCTATTCTATCCTACTATTGGACTTCTCATTACAGCATTTTTAGGTAATCGGATTTTCAAAACTGACTTCGGACACGGCTTTACAGATATTCTTTATTCCATTTCTAAAAAAGACGGAAAGATAAAGTTCAGTAATATCTACTCTCGTATGATAGGTGCAATTTTCACAGTCGGCTTTGGTGGGTCAGCAGGTTTGGAAGCTCCGATTGTAATGTCTGGGGCAGCTATTGGCTCAAATACAAGTAGTGCTATGCTTTTTGCCAAGAAACAGCGTATTTTGCTTGTTGCTTGTGGTGTGGCTGGTACAATTGCAGCCATTTTTGATGCGCCGATTGGAGGTGTTATTTTTGCAGCAGAAGTGATTTTATTTGATGTCAGTATTGCTAATATCGTCCCTATTTTACTTGCCTCTGTGGCTGCAAAACTTACAGCTTTGCTTTTGGGTGGAGACGATGCCATTTTTACATTTCGCTTGAAAGATGCCTTTCAAACTATTGATGTTCCCTATTGTATTGTTTTGGGAGTAGCGTGTGGTCTTCTGTCGCTCTATTTTATGGAAGTTGTCAAAAAGATAAACAAACTTGCAAATAAAATTGAAAATCCTTATCTGAAAGCTCTCATCGGAGGACTGTTTTTATCTGCTCTAATTGTCATTTTTCCACCTGTGTACGGAGAGGGAACAATGCTTTTGAAATCGCTTTTGAGTGGCAGTGAAATTGTAATTTTTGCCAATAGCATTATTTTTAAAGAACTTCCTCCACAGTCTGTATTTTTGGGTTATGTAGTAATTATGTTACTCTTTAAATGTATTGCTTCTGCCATCACGATTGCAGCAGGAGGAAGTGGTGGTACGTTTGCGCCTTCGCTTTTTTTAGGTGGTGTATTGGGTTTCACTTTTGCTAGAATAGTCAATATCACAGGTTGGGAAACGCTTTCAGAAAGTAATTTTATTCTCTTCGGAATGTGTGCAGCCATTTGTGGTGTTCAGTACGCACCTTTGGCAGCTATCTTCTTGATTGCTGAACTGACTGGAGGCTATGAGCTTTTTGTTCCTCTGATGCTCATTTCAGCAGTTACTTATATTACAGTTACCTATTTTGAGCCTCACTCGCCTTACACAAGAGAGCTAATAGAAAAAGGCGACATCATAAAAGGCGACCAAGACAAAAAAGTGTTGAGCAAACTCAAAATCAACAAACTGATAGAAAAAGATTTCAAATCTGTTCCAGAAAAAGGCACTCTTCAAGACCTTGTAGGAGCGATTCAACTTAGCCACAGAAACTTATTTCCTGTCTTGAATGAAGAAAAAGAATTTGTAGGAATGATTCTTCTAAATGACGTTCGTAAACTGATGTTTGAAGCAGAAAAATATGAAACCACTCCTTTGCGTGATTTGATGCAACGCCCTTCCGAAATAATAGAATATGGCGAGACGATGGACAGCGTGATGAAAAAATTTGAAAATAGTGGGGCATGGAATCTTCCAGTAATTAAGAAGGGGAAATATTTAGGCTTTGTTTCTAAATCCACCATTTTCAACAAATACAGAGAGGGAATGCAGGAGGAAAACCAGCAAATTTGGTAGGAAAAATAAACTTGTATGCTGCATTTTGATATTTTTCTGCGTAAGGGTTTAAAAAATTGTAAGGATAAGGCATGTCTTATTCTTGCATAAAATCACATCAATTTGTAAATGTTATCACAACTAAATCCAAATGTCATGAAGAAAATTTATCAAATTACTTTAGTTACTCTTTTTATATTTCTAGGACAAGGGAATTTAGTTTTTGGGCAAACAGATATACAAAAAGCCATTTCAAGTAAAATAGTTTGTGTTCAAGCAAACTCTAATACGAATGATAAAGAACAAATAAATAATACAGAAGAGGAAGAAAATTTATCTACAAAACTAGATACAAAAAATGCTGCTCCAATATGTGGAACAATTACTATACGCTGCACGGGTTCTACTCTTCCTCAATCTCCACTTTTTATAATTGATGGAGTTCCTTTTTCAGAAAACGATGAAGCTGTCAAAAATCTCTCTCCAAATGACATAAAAAGCATCAGTATATTAAAAGGTGAAGGAGGAACAGCTCTCTATGGAAGTAGAGGAACTAATGGTGTAATCCTTATCACAACCAAAAATAAAGAAGAATCAAAACCTAATAAAACTATAAGAATACGTTGCCGAGCTACAATCGTTGAGAATCGCTTGCCACTTTTTGTAATTAACAAAAAAATTTCAGATTATGACATTAGTTCTAAGAACAGTATTAATAGAGTTTCTTCAGATGATATAGAAAGTATTAAAGTACTCACGTCAGCAATAGATATTTTTGGGAATAGAGGAAAAAATGGTGCAGTTATAATCAATATAAAAAAAGAAGAAAAGTCAATAGAAGAAAACACAATCGATGTGCAAAACTATCAATCATCATTTGATAATCCTTTTTATATAATAGATGGAGTGCCATACTCAGAAGCGAATGAGTTAATGAAAAATATTTTACCAAAGGATATAAAAAGTATTGAGATATTAAAAGGAGCAGCAGCAACAGCTATTTGGGGGAGCAGAGCAGTAAACGGTGTAATCCTTATCACAACTAAAAAGAAAGAAGTTAAAGAGAAAAAAATAGAAAAACAACCAAAAGAAGTAACTCTAAATGTCTTTCCCAATCCTAGTTCAGAAATTGTAAATATTGATTTTAGCTTAGAGGAAACAGCACAAGTCAGAATAACTATCCATAACCTTCAAACTTTTGAGAGCTACACAATAACAGAAGAGAAATTTGAAGCAGGAGAACAAAATATAAAATACGACCTTGAAAAATTAGAGCAAGGCACATACAACATCAAAATTCAGATAGGAAAGCAAGTTATTCATAGAAAAATTTTGGTGCAGAAATAAAAGTGATTTTGACAGCTCTGATTTTCAAAAAAGCGTATTTCATTTTTACTGTAATACGCTTTTTTGTGCGTACATTTGAAACAACGTAACTCATTCTTTAGAATGAATTTTTATAACTTTGGCATAAAGCAATACAATGACAACAGAAAAATATATTTGTGAAAACTGTGGCAATCACGAGTTTGTAACTAAGCCCAACCAGTTTGATTTATTTTCAGTAGAAGATGGAAAACTTGTCTTTCAAGAAACAATGCTTGTAGAAGACGACAAAAAAATAGAACTTTTTTGTTTTGAGTGTGATAAAAAACTAGAGTTTGATGAGGAAGATTTGGAGTTTTGATGTATAATAGAAAAGAAATAATAACACAGGACGGTTATTATCTACTTGAAGAAGTTGGTAAGAATGTTAAACTTGACAAAGAAAAGAAATTAGGTCTAGAGCTATATCTTAGAGTAGAGTTTAGAGATAACTACAAAAGAACCACAATCATACCTTGGAATTTAGATTTCAAAAGTAAAGTCTTGAATTATTTTATAAACGTTTTCCCTCCTGATGGCTCTAAGATTACAAAGTTTTTCATTGATAAAAATAGCAATTTGTGTATTTTGTATGAAGAGTACCAAAATTTTGAGAATGAGATGCACTTTGATCCATTCAATTTGGATAAAAAGTCTGAGTGGTTGGCTACATTTGATTTCTTTAGGCAAAAATGGAAGCTCAAACGTATAAGATATTTAGAATACTTAAAAAAATCACAGTTAGATTCTTAAATCTAAAATCATAGTTAGCTACGCTGATTGTTACACAATTCTAAATTTGCATTTATGTACGAAATAAAAATCCCAGTTTTTGAAGGCGCATTTGATTTGTTACTTTTCTTTATTGAAAGAGACGAATTAGATATTTATGATATTCCAATTACGAAGGTTACGACCGACTTTTTGGAGTATATCCGTACGCTAGAAAAAATGAATATTGAGCTTGCCAGCGAGTTTATTGTAGTAGCTGCAACGCTCATGCAGATTAAAGCAAAGATGCTTTTGCCTCGTGAGCAGGTAGATGAGGAAGGAAATATCATTGACCCAAGAAAAGAACTTGTACAGCAGCTTTTAGAATACAAGCGTTATCGCCCTGTGATAGAACAGCTTTCTAATTTGGAAGATGATGCTCTAGCAAGAGAAACAAGGGGAAATATTATCTCCGAGCTCAAATCGCTCAATAAAGTCCGTCCAGAAGATGTAGATTTGGAAGATGTGGATTTGTACAAACTTCTCAAAGCCTTTCAAAATGCAATGGAACTACACGAACTTTCGAAACCTAAGATGACCAACATCAAACCTTATCCGTATAGCGTAGATAGGCAAAGAGATTATGTCATCAATAAAGTCAAGACGATTGGGAGAGTAAATTTTGTGGAAGTCTTGAAAGAGAGTGGCAACCGTGTTTTGGTGGTATTTAATTTTTTGGCTATTTTAGAACTCATACAAGTAGGAGAAATTCGTTTAGAAATTACAGAAGAGCCTAACTTCAATGAGTTTATTCTTGTGAAAGGAGAGCCTTCTGTGGTGGGATAAGTGAGTTTTTTCTCAAATTATATCACCAAAAAATGCTTATCACTTATGTTACGTCATTCAATAGTTTTACTTTGTCTAGGTTTTCTAACTTTTTCTTGTCAAAACTCATCAGAAAAACAAGCAAATCAAACACAAGAAACCAAAACAGAAACGTCTTCTCAAACTTCATCAGATGTAAATACTTCTGAAAATACAGAAACAACCAAAGCAGAAACTCAAACAAAAAACACAAGTACACCTATTTCAGCTACTCAAACAGAAAATACAGTCGAAATAAGCCGACTACCTCAAAATATAGACGAATTTTTAGAAGTTCGTGATAAGATTTCCCAAACTCCAGAAGGAGGAGCAGCAATGTTTATTGTGGCTACAATGATGTATGTCAATTCTCCAGAGAATGATTTAGCTCCCATAACTGTAGCCGTAGCAAAAAAACGACTGCAAGAAAACACCAAAGGCTATAAAGGCTACATTCCCAACCCTTCTGACCTCAGACTGATAAAAGACCAGTTCAAACGCTATCCGTTTTTGCCCAACTCTTATGTTTTGGGAACATCTCCACAAGATGGATATAACATATCAGACAAACCTTTAAAGTTTAGTTTTTCTACGAATAAATACAGTGGTTCGGCTGATGAGGGAAGCCTAAAACTTTTTGTACCGTCTTCGGGTGCAGATTCTCCACGCCCTATAAAAGTAACTCGCAATGACAAAGGCGTATGGAAAGCTGACGAATGGAGCAGCCTTTTAGTAGGCATCCGAA
>NZ_JAHDIG010000088.1 GCF_020630935.1 Bernardetia sp. | reverse complement strand
ACAGAATTAACCCTCAGTTATTAATACAATAATTGAGGGTTTTTTGTATATGAATAATTTAAGCTAATTAATAGTAGAAGATCTACAATGAATAACTTACTTTGTATCTTTCTTTTTTGAATTGTAAGAGAACCACTGTTGGGTAAATATTTTATTTATGCCTATTTTAAAAGATTATTTTTCGGCTTTTGCTTATATTTTATTTCCAGACAACTGTTTAGCATGTGGTGGAGTGATTGAACAAGGAGAAAAACATATTTGTACAGTCTGTAGAGTTAGTTTTCCACGAACAAATTTTCATTTGGACAAAGAAAATATGTTAGCACAAAAGTTTTGGGGACGAGTAAAAGTAGAACATGCCTTTGCATATTTGTTTTTTAGAAAGCAGAGCAACGTGCAGAGTATGCTCCATTATCTGAAATACAAAAATGCGCCAGAAATAGGGCAAATTATTGGAAGTTGGTACGGACAAGAACTTTTAGACAATGATTTTTATAAAAACTTCGATGTGATTGTTCCTGTTCCTTTGCATCCTAAAAAGTTTAAAAGTAGAGGGTATAATCAGAGTGCATATTTTGGCAGAGGGATTTCAGAAGTTTGGAAGATTCCACAATTAGAACAGGGACTACAAAAGGTAGCACATACAGAATCACAGACCAAAAAATCAAGAGAAGAACGTTATCAGAATATAAAAACTGGTTTTACTGTTCCAAATCCAAAGGAAATTGAGGGTAAAAATGTTTTGGTAGTAGATGATGTAGTAACGACAGGCGCAACATTAGAAGCGTGTATAAGTTTGCTTTTAGAAAATGGTGCAAAAACAGTAAGTGTTGCTGCGATTGCCGTTACTCAGAGTTAGATTTTTACTACTCCGTATCAGTATTTAGTTTGAAAAAAAGTGATTTGAGTTCGGTAGCTTCTTCTGGTTTCATTCTTCCAGCCAAGACCAAACGCAACTGACGACGACGCAAAGCTCCTTCAAAAAGTAATTTTTCTTTTTCTGTTTCTGGTTCAAGTTCTGGAACGTTGATAGGGTTTCCCATTTGGTCGACGGCAACAAAAGTTAGAAAGGCTTTATATGCTAACTTTCGCCCAGAACCTTCTAAAATATTCTCTCCATAGGCTTCTACATATACTTCCATAGAAGAATTGAAGGCACGGCTGACGTGAGATTCTAGTGTAACTACACCACCCAATGGAACAGAAGCCTCAAAGGAAACGTTATCTACAGAAGCCGTTACTACTACACGATTACAGTGTTTTTGGGCTGAGATAGCTGCTGCAATATCCATAAGGTGCATCAGCCTGCCACCCATCAGATTATTGAGTGGATTGGTATCGTTAGGTAAAACCATTTCTGTCATGGTTACGAAAGATTCTTTTGCTTTTTTTGATTTTGGAGGCATGTATTTAATGATGAATTATTAGTGATTAATGATAAATGTACTTTACCCTATTATTTTTTTGACAATAATAATTGTATTTAGCTTCGCTGATTTTCAATTGACTTCATTGTCTTTCATTTACTTGTATTTTTAAATCTTGTCAATCTTGCTAATCCTTTACTAATCAGTCATATACTAAAATAGTAGAGTATTATAAATGAATATATAGGGCAAAGACTTGTCTTTTGCAAAGATAACCAACATTAAAACGAAACGTATTGTTAAAAAAAATGAATTATCTTATTGCTTTTCTATCTCAAAAAAAATAAGTCGTGTTTTTGTGATAAATTTATGAAAGAATGAATAATGAAGAGTTAAAAATTAAAAGCTATCCTATGAAGAAATATCCATTTTTGTCGTCTATCTTATTATTTTTATTTGTAATGTTGAGTTTATCAGTTGTGGGTCAAAACACACAAGATTTAGCTTTAGCAGATGAATATTACGAGCAGGGAGAATATGAAAAAGCTATTCAATATTATGAAAAAATAGCTAAGAAAAATCCTTCAGCATCTTATATTTATAATAATTATTTGGATGCGCTTATTCGTTTGGAAAAATTAAAAGAAGCTGATAAATATATTCAAAGATGCTTGAAAGACCGACCGTTAGACCCAAAAATGAATATCGATTATGCGAAACTTTTGCTTCAAAAGAGAGAAGAAAAAAATGCAAACAAACATTTTGATGAATATATAAATTCTATAAAGGCTAATTCACATTTGGCTCGTGTAGCTGCCCGTGTATTGGCACACGAGGGATTTTATGAGCAAGCTGAAAAGCTCTATTTGCAGGCACAAAAAAACACAAAAGAAAACTATGAAATGGATTTAGGACTTTTGTATTTGGCAATGGGAAAGCCAGAGAAAATGGTAGAACAGTTTTTGACTCTCTTAAAAAAACAGCCTAATGATGCGCCTTATGTTCAGCATCTACTGCAATCTCGTCTTTCAGAGGATGAAGAGTGGGATATGGTAGAGCCAATGCTTTATGAAGCTGTACAGAAGAATCCGAATGATGAGGTATTTAGCGAAATGCTAGTTTGGTATTTTCTTCAACGTAAGAATTTTTTGATGGCATTCAGACAAGCTAAGGCATTAGATAGAAGAAATAAATTGGAAGGTGTAAAAATAATGGAAATTGGAATGCTTGCCTACAATAATGAAGAGTGGAAAAGTGCCATGGCTATTTTTGAACATTTGACTGAAAACTATAAGGGAAAACTGATTTATTCACAAGCAAGACATTTTTTAATGGAATCTAAGGAAGAATATATTAAACATCAGTTTCCGATAGACAAGGAACAGATAAGGTCGTTAGTGAGTGATTATCAGCAAACCTTAGAGGAAATCGGATGGCGACCAAGTACAGCAAAATCGGCTCGTAATATGGCTCTTTTGCAGGCTTTTTATCTTGACCAAAAAGACATTGCCGTAGAAAATCTAAATAAGATTACAGAGGTTAGAGGTGTTCCTCATCAATTATTAAATCAAGTAAAACTAGATTTGGGAGATATTTATGTCTTGAAAAACGAACCATGGGAAGCTACCTTGCTGTATTCACAGGTAGAAAAAGCAGAAAAAGAAACGCCTTTAGGCTATACAGCCAAACTCAAAAATGCCAAACTTTCTTATTTTAATGGAGACTTTAAACTGGCAAAAGCGCATTTGGATATTTTGAAACTTGCCACTTCAAGAGAAATTGCCAATGATGCAATGGATTTGTCTATTCTGATTCAAGACAATACAGGTTTGGATTCTACTGAAACAGCAATGAAACAATATGCTGCCATTGACTTACTCATTTTTCAACAGCAATATAGTGATGCGCTTGCTGCTTATAAAAAAATGCTCTCTCACTTTGATGGACATTCTCTCACAGACGAAATTTATTGGAAGCAAGCTACTATTTTACAAAAAATGGGACGCTTTGAAGAGGCAGCAGAAAAACTTAAAATGGTTCTAAAAATTAACTCAACAGATATTTTTGGTGATGATGCTAACTTTTTGCTAGGAAAAATTTATGAAGAAAATTTGAATGAACCTCAAAAAGCAGAAGAGTATTATAAAAAGCAACTTATTGATTATGCAGGAAGCGTTTATGTAGTAGAAGCAAGAAAACGTATCAGAAAACTACGAGGAGAAATTGTAAATTGAGTACACGATTAAGATGATAGAAATAAAAAAATATTTTCAAAAGTTGGTAGATATTTCTGAAAAAGATTGGAATATCTTTTCCTCAAAGCTAAAGAAAAGGGAGATTTCTAAAAAAACAACTTTGCTTAAATTAGGTGAAATAGAAAATTATCTTTCGTTTATAGAAGAAGGAATTGTTCGTTTTTATATTCCAAGAGAGATAGAAGATTTTACCTTCGGATTTGCTTTTGCATCTAATTTTGTGAGTGCTTACGATTCTTTTATCACACAAAAACCGTCTAATTATCAAGTAGAGACGCTTTCAAATACAATTCTTTGGAGTGTCTCTTATAAGGATTTACAACAAATTTATAATCAAACTCATGTTGGAAATAAAATTGGAAGATTAGCAAGTGAAGAGTTGTTTTTAAAAAAATCCAAACGAGAATTATCATTATTAAATGAAAGTGCAGAACAACGTTATTTGAACCTATTTTTGGAACAACCTCATTTATTACAACATATTCCTTTAAAATATATAGCTTCTTATATAGGAATCACACCACAAGCTCTAAGCCGTATTCGCAAACGAATTTCTTAACCTAGGTTCATTGTTTGGCTCTTCTTAGAATAGGATATTTGTAAACTAAATACCTACCAAACTTTAAATAACCTTTCTATGAAGCCATTAGTAGTTTTATTTGTTGCTTTTATATTTTCCATCTTCATTCTATACATTTCTAATAAAACTTATAACATTGCATTGGCAGCACGAATAGCGATGTGTATTATGTTATGCTTTACTGCTGTTAGTCATTTTGTTTTTACAAAGGGAATGACAATGATGTTACCCTCTATACTGCCCTTTAAAACGGAATTAGTTTATTTTACAGGCTTATTAGAAGTTATGCTGGGTATTGGACTACTTATTCCCAACTGGAAAACATATTCAGCATGGATTCTTATTGTCTTTTTTGTAATTTTGTTACCTGCAAATATTTATGCTGCCATCAAACAAGTTGATTTGCAAAAAGCTTCTTACGATGGATATGGACTGTCTTATTTATGGTTTAGAATTCCATTGCAACTTTTATTTATAGTTTGGACATATTTGAGTGCTGTAAAAATATAAGTATTCAAATCTGTTCACTTACTTTATTACTCACAATTTATCATTTGAAAGATGTTACACCTTCAACTCCCAACCGACCCTCGCTGGACAGAACTAGCACAAGAAAGTATTGAAGCTATTTTGACAGACCATGCTTATTGTGAGCAAAAGGCAGCTTCTTCTTGTATCTCTCTGATTGTTACTTATAATAACTATCCAAAACTTGTCGAAACGCTTACACCAATTGTAGCCGAAGAATGGTCACATTTTGAAATGGTGTTGGAACAACTCAAAAAACGAGGACACACCTTAGGAGAAAAACGCAAAGATGAATATGCCCTAAAGCTCCGTAACTTTATGGTGAAAGGTGGAAGTGAAGAAATGCGTCTTTTAGATAATCTTTTAGTCAATGCACTCATAGAAGCACGAAGCTGTGAGCGTTTTAAAATGCTTTCTAATACAATGGAAGATGAAGAGTTAAAGAAATTTTATCGTGAACTGATGGTGTCGGAAGCTCGCCACTATACTGTTTTTATTTCGTTGGCGAAAGAATTTTTACCAAAAGAAAAAGTAGATAAACGCTGGCAAGAGTTTTTAGACCACGAAACCGAAATTATGCAAAGTTTAGAACTTCGTGGAGATAGAATGCACTAGGTTTTTAATGATTAGTAGTAAATTATAAATGATTAATTGTCCGTTTTGAATGCTCATTATACGCAAATTAATTCTCTTCAATACAAAAACACTTATCTTCTACATACAGCGTATCATTATATACATGAGAATCTCCTGCAAAACCTTGAAATGAGTTTTGGTTGTATTCTTTGTAGCTAAACTTTCTTGCAGCACTATATACTAGCTTTCCATTTTGTTCGAACTCAAAAAAATCAAGGTAGTTTTTTCCTTGTAAAATTACTCCTAATACAGAATATCCCTGTCTATAAACCTTTTCTTTATATAATGATAGAGTACCATATATAGAATATGTTTCGGCAATAAAATTTATTTTATCATCATATATTCTCATTTCGCTCAAACCTAAATAGCTATGTGAAATAATTTTGTCTTGTTGCTTTGATAATCCTGTATTGTTTATAAAAGGAACTATTCTATTAAAAAGACTATCTCCTCTTAGATTAAAGGCTACAATTTCAGGGACAAAAGAATGACCAACTATGGTATCTAAAGCAGTTACAGTAGTTACTAAAGTATCGCCTATCAAAACTCCAGAAACTAAATCATAGTGCTTTGCTATTTTAAGGCTCGTACATCTTTCATTCTTGCAAGCAAACAATGTCAAACCTAAAAACAGAATCAATAAGTTACAGTAAATGATACTTTTTATTTTGAACATAGAGTGTTTTTTTATGGATGTGAAAGTCTATGTAGTCTAAATTTCTAGTAAAATATAATCCTTCATCTAATCTTTCTTTAGTTTTTTTCAATCTATAACCCTCACTACCATTCAACCTTACTGTATCTTCCCCTTCAACCCCTGTTGCAATTATGACTACGTACATAGAATCTGTTCTTTGATATTCGTAAGCCTTGCATACAATATTATTCATTTTTCTAGGAAAATCAATAGTTTCAACTAACTCAAAGCCTGTATCATAAACATACAAGGCTGAGTAATTACTTGTATAGATTTTTCCATCATCATACACTACACTCTTGCAATTTGGAGTTTTGATTTTATGCAATAGTTTTCCGTTTGCATCAAATAAATACAAATCACTTGTAAAATTATTGCTTGAAGTATCAGCTTCATTTTTCACTCGTCGAACCAAAATCAATAAAGAATCTCCTAAAAGACAAGCTGAATGAACTTTATCAGAAGGAACATTTATAGTTATGTGTTTTTCTTTCTGCTGTGAACAAGAAACTGTGAGTAGTAGAAAAAATAAGAAAAGTGTAATTCGTTGCATATACTAATGATAACTTCTGAGAATTATATTTATTGCTCAAAATTATTCATTCACCACTCTAAGTTTTGCAAAGCTCAAAATAAGTGTTTTGTCTCCTTCTGTATCAAAACCGATGATGGCACGTTTTCCACTTGAAGCAGAATCAATCTTCTTGACTGTTCCGAAGCCAAATTTTGGATGCTCCACCCTGATGCCTTCTACAATATCTTCTGTTTTGCTAGACACAAAAGGTGTATTTCTTACCGAACTGACAGGTTTTAGTTTGCTATTGGGTTTACTTGTATTAGAATCCGTCTTTTTATTTTGCTCTGCACGATGACGCATAAAATTGGTCATGTGAGTAGGATTATTTTTTTGAATAGAGCGAGAACGAGCATTAAACAGACTTTGGTCTATCTCAAACAAAAAACGAGATGGTTCACACGAATTGAAACTGCCATAACGATAACGCTGCAAGGCATACGAAAGCGTAAGGCGTTCCTTTGCACGAGTAACAGCCACATAAAACAGACGACGTTCTTCCTCTAAATCCTGCAATGAAGCAATCATTCTTGAGGAAGGGAAAAGTTCTTCCTCCATTCCTACTAAATAGACATAATCAAACTCCAGTCCTTTGGCTGCATGAATAGTCATCATCGTAACGGCATCTTCGTCTTCGCTGGCTTGGTCGACAGAAGTGAGCAGTGCAACTTCTTGTAAAAATAATGAGAGTGAAACATCGGGTTCTTCCGTAGTGGCTTCGCTTATTTTATTTTGTACGAACTCTTGGGTAGCGTTCAGAAGTTCTTGTACGTTTTCGTATCTGGCTCTTCCCTCTAAACTCTCATCATCGAAAAGGGCTTTTACAATACCTGAGTGCTGGGCGATGTATTTGGCAGCCGTATAAGCATCGTTTTCTGATGCCATAATTTGAAAGGCTTTGGCAAGTTCTCCAAATTTTTCTACGCTTGTGCCTGCACGTCCTTTTCCTAAATAGGCTGATGCGTGGCGTACTGTTTTTGAAATCGGAACATTGTTTTCTCTTGAAGCTAAAAAGACTTTCAAAACGGTTGTATTTCCAATTCCTCTTTTTGGATTATTAATAGAACGTCTTAGAGCTTCTTCGTCTTCTGGATTGACTGCTAAACGGAAATAAGCCAATAAATCCTTGATTTCTTTACGTTGGTAGAATGAAAGACCTCCAATAATTCTATATTTTATATTTAATCGGCGCAAGGCTTCCTCCATCGTTCTAGATTGTGCATTAGTACGATAAAGGATGGCAAAATCGTTGAGACTAGCATTTTTTTGCGCTCTAGTTTCAAAAATATTTCCTGCAATGATGCGTCCTTCTTCTTGGTCTGATGTAGCTCTTGTTAATTCTATTTTTTCTCCTGCTATATTTTCCGTCCAAACGTCTTTTGGAATTTGATTTTTGTTATTTTTTATAATCTTGTTAGCAGCTTCTACAATGGTTTTGGTAGAACGGTAATTTTGCTCTAGCTTAATGATTTCCAAATCTGGATAATCTCTTTCAAAGTTTAAGATATTTCGAATATCTGCTCCACGAAAAGCATAAATACTTTGTGCATCGTCGCCCACTACGCAAATATTGAGATGAACAGCAGCTAATTTTTTAATGATTTTATACTGTGCAATGTTTGTATCTTGAAACTCATCAATCAAAATATATTTGAAACGATGTTGGTATTTGTGCAGAACATCTTTGTGGTCACGGAAAAGCCTAAAGGTTTGAAAAAGCAAGTCATCAAAATCCATTGCATTGGCTCCAAAACAGCGAGCTGCGTAGGTCTGATAAATCTTTCCAAAATGTGGACGTTTGGCTAAGTTGTCTTCTGCTAACAGTTCTGCATTCTGATTGTATTCTTGGGGAGAAATAAGTGCATTTTTTAGGCTACTAATTCGATTGAATGTTCCTGCTGCTTGATAGATTTTGTCATCTAATCCCATTTCCTTGACAATATTTTTTATCAAAGATTTTGAATCGTCAGTATCATAAATGCTAAATCCTTGCCTGTATCCTAATCTATCTCCATCAAAGCGCAAAATACGAGCAAACATAGAGTGAAACGTTCCCATCCACAAATCTCGTGCTGTTGTGCCAACCAATCCCTCAATTCGCTCACGCATTTCTTTGGCTGCCTTATTGGTAAAAGTAAGAGCCAAAATTTCCCATGGCGAAGTTCCTTTTTGTAATAAATTGGCTATTCTGTAAGTCAAGACACGAGTTTTGCCAGAGCCAGCTCCTGCAATTAAGAGACAAGCTCCTTCTGTTTTGAGTACGCCTAGTTGCTGCTTTTCGTTTAAATCTTTGATGAAGTCTATCATGCTATAATTCTGCTATTGTGGATTTTCTATTCTACTAAGCAAAGTTACAGAAAAATTAGCAAGATGAATATTTACAGATAGAATTTTCATAGGGTAAACGCACGAAACTTTTTATACTAGCTCACTTAGCTTTAAATAAACTTTACTTGTCAGAGTAATCTAAATAATCAAAGTAAAAAAGACCTTCTATTTGATTTAAATGGCTATACTTTTTTTTCGTGCGTTTACCCTAGAATTTTCAAAAGTCTTGATAAAAAAGAGGCAATATTTTCTATATTTGTAATGTTTTTATTTAAAAATAAAAAATATTGCGAAATGAATAAGAATTATATACTGTATCTTAGTTTTGTATTTGCACTTTTGTTTCTTTCTTCATGTGAATCTGGTGAAGATGACATAACAGACGTAGATGAACAAGAAGACGTTTGCTCTGAACCGAAATGCTATATTAGAAGTCTTAATACTCCAGCGTTTTCTATTAAAAATAACTATGAATACCTAACATTAAATGGTAAAAAACTTTTAAAAACTATTGTATCAGATGATGGTAGTGAAATACAAATCACATACGATGATGAGAATAGAAAAATAAAAGAAGAGCATTACATTCGTAACTTCCCAAACGTTGCAAGGGAATATAATTATTTATACGATGGAGATAGAGTCTCCTCTATTGAAGTCTATGACAAGAATACTCTTCCTGTCACAGATGAAACATATAATTATATTTATAATGATAGAGAACAATTAGTACAAATCTCATCTTTGGATTATAGTATATCATTTAGTTATGATAATAAAGGGCGAGTAACACAATCAGAAGATAGTTTTGGTGATAAAGTTATTTTCTCATATCAAAATTGTAATGAAGCAAGTAATAAATATATTGGAGGAGTTCAGCAAGGAGAATGGGTATTGTTTTCCTCTCTTGACCTTGTTATTAATTTAAACTGTGGTCAATGTCCTTTTGATGAGGTAAAAGTTATTACAGAAGATGGAAACGAGGTAATATATAAAACTACTCTCACTTCAGATGGATTACCTATAAGAATAGATATTGCAGAAGATGGAGAATCCTATTTTGTTGAGATTGAGTATGAGTGTGAATAAAATAATATCTAAAAAAACTATTATCTGTATTTTTGTATTAGAATACAGATAATAGAAATCACTTATTAGAATTGCTCTCAAATTCAACTCTATCATAAATTCTACTTAGTGGAATAGAAAGCGTTTGAATATCTGAAATTTCTAATTCAAGATTATTTTTCAAGTCTGAAAGAAAACGAATATCCCAAAGTGAGGTTGAGTTTTTTCTTGAGTAAATATCTACTTGTACTTTATCTTGTTCTATCAAAACATAATGAAGAAGTGAAGGAATTTGTGTGTAAAAACGCAGTTTATCCCCTCTATCGTATCCTTCTGTAGATTTTGAGAGAACTTCAATAATCACGACTGGATTAGTAAAGGCATCTTTCAAGTTTGGAGCTTGTTCTGGCTTCTGACAAAAAACCATCGCATCTGGATAAACATATTGGTTGACAAGTTCTAGCCAAAGTTTAGTATCATTATTCTTGATTTGGCAAGGTTTATCTAGCAATGCCAAATGAATTCTGGCAGAAACATTCATTGTAATTTTGTTATGATTATCTGTTCCTCCAGCCATTGCATAAGCATAACCATCGTGATATTCATATCTTTGCTGGTTGTCTTGTTCTAATTTTAGATATTCTGATATAGTCAGTTTTTCGTTTAGTGGATATTTTACTTGTGGTTGCATAGTGATTTTATTTTGGTTTCCTTTGTTTATAACAAACGAAAAAAGATTTTATTGGTTCTTTAGCCGTCAAGATAAAATAAAAAGCACATGATAAAAACTCGCCAACAACTCCACCAAATTGCAGAACTCTCAGGCAAGGAATACAAAACAGCTAGTTTTGTAACTGATTTTTTAAAAAAATGTAATCCTACTTCTATTCATACAAATATTGGAAATACTGGAGTAATTGCGATTTGGGAAAGTGAGAATTTTGATGCAACTAAAAATAAAACGATTGCTTTTCGTGCTGAACTAGATGCACTTCCTATTCCAGAACCCAATGATTTTGAGTATAAATCTTTGCACGACGGAGTTTCACATAAATGTGGACACGATGGACACATGACAATTTTACTAGGTGTTGCTACGTATTTGAGAGATAATTTTGAAAAGGTTATAAAGGAACAAAACAAGCGAGTAATTTTACTTTTTCAGCCTGCCGAAGAAACAGGAGAAGGAGCTTTGCAGATGCTAGAGGACGAGAAAATGAAGAACTTAGATTTGAAGATTGATTATTTTTTTGCTTTGCATAATATTCCATCTTACGAAAAAAACTTAATCGTTTGCCGAGAAAATACGTTTGCAGCAGCTTCAACAGGAATTATCATAGAATTTGAAGGCTTGACTTCCCACGCAGCCGAACCTCAAAATGGAATTAACCCAGCATTAGCCATTAGTGAACTGACTACTTTTCTTTATTTTTTGTCAGAAAACACCATCAAAGAAAAACAGAATAAGGATTTTGTTTTAGTTACGGTTGTAGATGCTATTTTGGGAGAAACGTCAAGAAAATCATTAGATGAAATTGCTTTTGGTGTTTCGCCAGCCAAAGGTCGTGTTTGTGCTACTTTACGTAGTTATCTGAATGAAGATTTGGAACTTCTATCTAAGAAAACAGAGCAGAAAGCACAAGAATTGTCAAAAAAATATAGCTTGAAACTAAAAATTAGCTACACTGAAAAATTTGCAGCTACCACCAATACAAAAGAAAGCGTAAGAATGATAAAAAAGGCTGCTCAAAATTTAGAATTAGAATATCAAGACAAGAAGCAGCCTTTTAGTTGGTCGGAAGATTTCGGACAGTTTACAGAGCGTTTTGAAGGAGCAATGTTTGGACTAGGTTCAGGCAAAAATACACCAGAACTTCATCACTCCAATTATGATTTTCCAGACGAAATTACACAAACTGGAATAGATATGTTCGTTGAGTTAATTGAGAATGTGGAATAACCATATTTTTGGTCAAAGGATTTGACCTACTAAATCACATTCTATACTCTACACTCATAATTCTAAAATAGTTTTACTCTATTACTTTTGGTGTTCTGAAATAATCTGAATCTTTCTTTGGCGCATTTTTGAGGGCTTTGTCGTGTGGCAAAACGTCTTTCACTTCGTCGTTTCTCATTACATTTATTTCAGTAGAGATGTGTGTAAGAGGTTCTGTATCTGAGGTGTCAATTTCGTCTAGCTGTTCTACCCAATCTAAAATCTCATTCAAATCATCTGCCATTGCTGTTTTGTCTTCTTCTGAAAACTCTAGGCGAGAAAGGTGAGAAATATCTTCAATCAATTTTTTATCTACTGTAACTTTCACTTTTTTAGTTATTAATGATTAGTGATTAGTGATTAATGAACCACCATTTTCTGCTTCAAAATTACGAATTTCCTATTAGTTTTTACAATCTATTTTACTTCTTCTACTTGCTGTGTTTGTTCTGCTAAAGGCAAATCAAAAATAAAACTTGTACCTTTTCCTTCTTCGCTTTCTACTCTTATAGTTCCTCCATTGGCTTCCACAAAGTCTCTACACAGAATTAAGCCTAAGCCTGTTCCTGCTTCGTTATTTGTTCCTTGTGTCGTAAAATGCTCATCTTTTTTGAAGAGTTTTTTGAGGTTTTCTTCGCTCATTCCTACACCTGTATCTGTTACAGAAACTATTACGCTATCACTTTTTAGTTGAGATGAAACAGTAATTTTTCCTTCATTGGGCGTAAATTTGAGTGCATTTCCTACCAAATTCCTAAGAATAACGTCAATCTGATTTGGGTCAGCAAAAACTTCTATTTTTTTATCTACTTCATTGATAACTTGAATGTCTTTACTTTCTGCTAAGGCTTTGAAAAATTTCTTTTGGTCTTGAGCTATTTTATTTAGATTAATGTTTGTAGGTTCTGGCTTCAAGCCTTTCATCTGATTTCTTGACCATTCCAAAACATTATTAAGCGTTTCTAAATGATGGTCGACAGATAGTTTTACTTCTCCTGCTACTGAAACTACTTCTTCTGGAGAAAGTGCGCCATATTTTATGAGTGTTAAGTAACCATTGACGGATGTAAAAGGCGTGCGAAGGTCGTGTGAAATAATGGAAAATAGTCTGTCTTTCACTTTATTGCTTGCTCCTAGTTCGTCTCGTTGTTGCTCTACTAGAGATTTTTGAGTTTCTAGTTCTTCTTGCTGCTCTTCCAACATTACAGCTTGTTCTTGTAATTGATTGCGTTGCTCTGCCAATCTTTTATTTTTCTCTCTTGTTCTGATGTAGAAATAAAATAACAAAGCAGCCACTACCATTACAAAAAATACTACCAAAATAGCTGTTCTTGTAATAGCTTCCTGTCTTTGAATTTTATTTTGAGCTTCAGCTCGTTCGGCATTTGCTTTTTCTTTCAAAAGCTGAAGAGCAAGTTCTTGTTTGGTGTATTTACTTGTTAGTTCTCCTAAACTATCTTTTTGACTTTCTACGATTTTATTTTTCTGTTTTAGCTCTAGTTTTTTGTTACTGAGTTCTAAATCAGCTTTTCGTTTTTCCAAAGCCAAAACTTCGGCTTTTAGCTTTTCGTTGTAGAGTTCTTCATTAACTTTTGCAATTTTTGTTTTTTGTGTCAGTTCGTGGAACGTTTTGTAAAGGTTAAAATAATGAAGTTTCTTCTCACTATTTCCAGCCTTTTCATACGTTTCGGCAAGCATTCCATAACAACTTCTCATCTGCTCAATGTCATTCATTTCTTGTGCTAATTTCAATGCTTCTTCCAAAAATTCTGCTGATTCATCATACCGTTTGAGATTATTCAGAACTACCGAAACATTGATAAGCGATGAAATAATCGTTACTTTTTCAGAGTTTTTGCGTCTGCCTTTCAATGTTCTTTTGAAAAAATAAAGCGAAGAATCGTACATGGCTAAGTCAGCATAAATCATAGCTAAATTGCTATAAATGCCGTACATTCCACTTTGGTTATTTACTTTTTTATTATAATTGAGTGAGGCTTGAAAATAATTGATAGCAGGACGCAAATCTTTATCTTCCCATTTGATAAGGGCAGCTTTATTTAAAAAATCGCTTGCACCACGATAATCTCCTTCTTTTGCTCTTTCGTTAGATTTTTCAAGATATTGCTGGACAGTTACTTTCTTTCCATCTTTTGTATATTCGTTTTGAGCGAAAGAAACATCAGCAGAAAAGAAGATGAATAGAGTAACAGCAAATAAAGAGAAAGAAGATAAGGGAAATAAATTTCTCATTAAATTTTGAATATAAAATGGCTATCGCAATCTAAAAAACAAAGTTATACTTATACTATTGAAATATAAGATTTTAATAGTGGAAATACAAAAATAATAGAGCTTAAATCACTACGAGATACTAAAATATGCAATCCTTGAAGTTTAAAAGTTTAATAATCGGTTTATACATTAGTTTGGGAATTATGCTTGTTCCTCCGTTTCATTATGCTTTAGTTTTTTTAGTAGATAAGCTATGGTGGTTTACTGAAAATACGCAGAATCTAATCACTTTGATTTTTTTTGTGATACTTTTTCTCTCCATTTTTTTGGCAACAAAATTCAAATCATTGGCTGTTTTTTTTGTAACACTGTTTGGTTTGGCTTCTATCTTTGCCATTTTTATTTTAGGACTAACTAAAGGAGACAAAGCTGTGTTTTATATTATGTTATTTTCTACATTGGTTTTGATGTATTCTTTAATTTACCATCCATCTTTCAAGAAAGAAAAAGAAGTTCTCAATAATGATTCTATTTTAGATGACTTTGATATACAAGAGAAAAGTAGTTTTAAGGAAAAACCATCTTATTTTTTGCGTGTACATCGTATTTTTTCCTTTATTATTGTCTGTGCTGGCTTAGGACTTATTTTCTTAGGAACTGTAATGACGGGAGGACATATTTCTACAGAGGAAGGTTTGGGACTGGTGGCTCTATCTATTCCTGTCTTTATTATTGCTTTCTTAAACTGGAAGTTTCCCAAAGTTTTCAGCTACTTGGTTGCGATTAGCATTTTTTTTGGAGGAGGATTTTTAGAACTTGCCATTTTTGAGCAGATGCAACGTGCTATCACGACCTCTTTTGTAAATCCTACATTTCTAATTCAACAAGCCTTTATTATGGGACAAATAGGTTTTGTTTTATCTTGTATCTTTATGATTTGTATTGTCTTATCCAAAACAGCTAGAGAAGAATGGAAAATGAAATAAAATTAAGGTTTATGAGTTTTAGAAATTTAGTTTTGGGAATTCATGTTTGTGTTGGATTTTTACTTCTTGTTTTAACAGATGTGATGTTAGCAGATAATCTTCGGGACGTAGGTACACCTTTCGATATGGTGCTAGAACAAAAGAGTTTGGCAGCTACTCTGATTTTGATGCCATTTTTTATAGGACTCGTGTACAGCTATTTACGTAATAAGATAAATTATTTGAGTATAATTTACTTCATACTAGTGTTAGGTTTTACTCTATTTTTTAATGCAAACAAAAAAGAATATGATTTAATCGGTATGATTATGACTTCTACAATAGCAGCCAGCATTTTAGTGTTTCTAATATCTTTTGAATGGCGTTATTATTATACAAAACCTATTTCTTTGTCATTAAATAATGAGAATATTTTAGATAAACTTGACGTAACACCTTTAGACAATTTAAAGAAAAATATACCTCATCTACTACGTATTCATGTAGTTTTTGCAATTAATTTTGTAATTCTAGCTACAGGAATAATTGTAGTGGCTACTAGGAAAGGAAGATACATTTCAAAGGATGAAAGCTCAATCTTTATGTCAATAGCCTTAGGAATATTTATTTTTGCAGTTCTTTTATGGAAATTTCCTAAAATACTAAGTTGGTTTGTAGCTTTGTTTTACCTGATAATATTTTTTTCAGCAGAATATAGTATATTTTTAGATAAAATGACAAACTCTTATGAAAGTGATCCATTGAACACCTATTTTATAATTATATTTCTTACTATCTTTTTATTTTTAGCAATAATAAGTGTCTCCAAAACAGCCAGAGAAGAGTGGAAAATGAAATAAAAAAATCCATTTCTCTAAAACTTGTTTTAGAAAAATGGATTTTAAGTAATTATCTACTACAATTTTGTTAAATTTGATTTATTTTTTCATAAA
>NZ_JAHDIG010000087.1 GCF_020630935.1 Bernardetia sp. | reverse complement strand
TGTTGGTGTCGCTACGCTAAAACACCAACGAACGGTATTTTTTCCCTGTTCTGTGGCTCACAGAACAGCAAATATCTATGGATGTCCAGTACTCTAATACAATCTATTCTTAACTAGCTAAATATGTAAAAGAATACACTTGCCAGTAGAAATAGCATCTTCATAATCTCCAAATAAATAAAAATACTCTTTGGCAAATATGTCTAAAACCTGTTCGGCTTCTTTGTGTGTTGTGGAATAATTAAACTTTTCCAATTCTCCATAATTGTTTTAAAGTCTTCTTCAATCGTCTTCTTATATTTTTCTCAAACACTGGAAATTTTGGACTATTTAATTTCTCTTGTTCTGATTTCTTTTTGGGTAGTGGCTTTCTATTATCTTCATCAAAACTTTATTTTCCTTGCCTTGTAGAGCAAGATTACTTTGACAAGCTGATGAGGAAAAAACAAGACGGTTGGATTGCACAGCGAATGAATTCTGAAATTATGTTTTATCAAAGACAAGTCTTTGACCTACGAAAAATGAACCAACAGAATAACCAAAGACTTTGTTTTGCGTTAGTAATGATATATGAACATATAAACAAGTATTTATAGAAAGATAATACAATAACTAATTTATGGAATCCACGAACACTGAAAACTCACTACAAATAGATGTAGAAACGCTAGAACGAGCAGCTTTTATTTTAAAAACGGTAGCACATCCTGTTCGCTTAGGTATTTTGAAACTCTTAGAAAAAAAAGAACGCCTCTCTGTCAATCAAATCTGTGAAGGACTAGAAATTGAGCAATCTCTTACCTCTCATCATCTTTCGAATATGAAACTAAAAGGTATTTTAAATTCTAAAAGAGAAGGAAAAAATGTTTATTATTCGCTTCGTGAGCGCAACATCTTGAATCTTTTTAAGTGCTTGGAAGGCTGTGAGTGTATTATGTTTTAGTTTTTTGTTAGTGCTTAGCTACTAGCAAGGTTAGAAAATTTTCAATATCCTTGTTGGTGTTTTAGTTTCGGCTCTACCGTTACGACACCAACGAGCATATCACTTTATACGGATTTGTGAGGGTGTTTATTGTTGGTGTCGTTATCACTTAAACACCTACAACGAATTTGCCTACTTAGTTTTTACTAACGATAGTATTTATTTTACGAACAACAAAAAACCGTCAATAATTTAAAAACTACTGACGGCTTACGTTTTTTAAAAAACTGATTTATTTTTTACTCGCCAACATCTTCTCAATGCTAGAAGAAGAAACAAAATGATAATTTGGCTTAGCTTCTTCAAAGATTTCTTTTGCCAACGGATATGTTTTATCATTAGCGATAAGCTCTGTATAAATCGGACTCAAAAATTTTCTACGTCCTACATTTACTAAGAAAGTACGCATCTGTGGATATGACTTTTCGTATTGGTTGTGTGCTACTTTTATAAGCCACTCTCCCAAAACTTCATTGTTCCCAGTGTCTGAAAACTTAAACTGCTTGTCTAATTCTTGCATTTGCTGTGAAGTCAAATCGTTTGGTAAGGCACGAAGGAAAAAGAGCCATTGTTGGAATGTCCAGTCTGTTGTTTCTAGCTGTGCTGCTGGTGTTCCATCTTTCCAAGCCTGTGCTGCTGCGATAGCTTTGTCGTAACGCTCTGATTCAATTTTTGGAATATTACTAGGAATTCCTGTTTCATAAATCCACTCTTTTGGATTGATTTTTTCATTTGCTCCCTCCACTTTTGAAAGAAGATTGGTTTCCAAATAATTTAAAAAGTCTTCTGTATTAGTGGTTTTGAAAGCAAATTCAGTAAAATATTGATTCAAAAATGTATCAAATTTTTCACGACCTACTGTATTTTCTATTAATTTCAAGAAATAAAACCCTTTATCGTAAGCGATTGAAGTAACGCCATCATCTGGATTACGGTCTTTTAGGTCAAGTTTGAGCTTTGTATCTTCTGCATTGTTATTTGTTGTCATAGCATCTACCTCGCTCTTCAAATCTTGATAAGAAATCAGAGCAAGCATTTCAGCATAATCTTTTCCATAAACTTCTTCCATAATTCTGTTCTCAAAATAAACAGTAAAGCCTTCATTTAGCCAAAAGTCGTTCCACGTAGCGTTAGTTACTAAGTTTCCCGACCACGAATGAGCGAGTTCGTGAGCCACTAGAGAAGTAAGCGAACGGTCGCCAGCCAAAATTGTAGGTGTTGCAAAAGTAAGACGTGGATTTTCCATTCCACCAAACGGAAAACTAGGAGGCAAAACGATAAGGTCGTAACGTCCCCACGCATATTTTCCATAGAGTTTTTCAGCTGCTACTAGCATCTTGTCCATTTCCTCAAACTCATAAGCAGCTTTGCTAATTACAGAAGGTTCAGCATAAACGCCTGTACGCTCTCCAATTGGCTGAAAACGCAAATCTCCCACAGAAAGAGCCAACAAATAGGCTGGAATCGGCTGTTCCATTTTGAAATTATATACACCAGAATCATTTTTCTGCTGTGGATTTTCTGCGCTCATCACTGCCATAAGGTCTTTTGGAACAGTAACTTCGGCTGTGTACGTAAAGCGAATACCTGGGCTGTCTTGTGTTGGCACCCACGTACGAGCCAAAATAGCCTGCGATTGTGTGAATAGGAATGGACTTTTCTTTCCTGCTGTTTGTTCTTTAGAAAGCCATTGTAATGCCTCTGCTTCAGATGAAGTTTTGTAAGTGATAGTAATTTTTTCAGACTGTGGGGTAACTGGAATAGAGAGTTTTTGTCCGAGATGTTCTACTTCGTTTTCTAATTCGAAGTTAGCTTTTTGTCCATCTACCTCAACGTTTTCAATGGTTAGGCTGCGAGTGTCTAAATAAATTTTATCTACATTATTCTGAACTTCAATATCGTAAGTAGCAACTCCAGAGAGCATTTTACTTTCAAAATCTACATTTAATTTCAAATCTAGGTGTTTTACTTTTGCTTCTTTGGGAACAGCAAACGTATGAATATCGGTAGGATTAGATGTAGTCATTTGAACAGTAGAATCAGTAGCAGATAGTTCGGTGGTTTCTAGAGTTTGGTCTGTTGTTTTGTTGTCTGAATTACAAGCTGTAAGAAGAGAAAACAAAACCAAGCTAGAAAACAAGGTTTGTAATGAGAATTTTTGCATAGAATAGAGTATTAGTTATAAATGATAAGTTGTAAGTGCTAAATGGTTGTTGCTTGCTTTTGTCCAAGACAAGTCCTACAAATAAAAACTTATCAAATTCTGATAAAAGACGAAAATACAAAAAAAAGAATCTTAACCTAATAGATGAATAGATTAAGATTCTTAAAAAAATAACTTTTACTAATCAGAAGTAGTCTATGCCTCTGCGTTACCTTCTTCTGCTGAATTACCAATTTGGTTTTTCGCTTGTGAAGCCAAATTATTTGCTTTGGCTTTTGCTTCAGCAGCAAGTGTATTAGCACGTTCTTTCATAGATTCATTGAACTGATTTACCTTGTGTTTAGTAATTTCTACTTGTCCTTCTAACTCTTCTAAAAGGTCGTTCGATTTGCGTGCAATGCGTCCACGAGTTTTGTCGCCTGCTTCTGGCGCTACCAAAACACCAACCAATGCACCTACTGCAAGCCCTGCAATAAATGTTACTACGCCTAAACCTCCATTATCTGAATTTGCCATAAAAATTGAATAGGTTAAAAATGATGAATAATAAAAAGCCGTTTTGGCTCAAATAAATCTTGAAAAACTTATAAAGCTAATTTAACAAAAATATGACTTTTAAAAAAATAAGTTTGCTTTTTTTACTTATGATTTCAAAAAACATTTTTTTAACGTAAAGCAAAATGAAAGGTTGTTTGTTTAGAGCTACTTTAAGGAAAATAGTTTTAACCTTCTATGGTAGTGAAAGTATTTTTTTCGTGATCTCTGACCAGTTTGATTTTTGGCGTTTCTGCATCCAAACCTCTAACACTTCGCCCTTCCATTCCTACGGAAATATCACTTGTTTCTTCTTCATACGTCAAGACATTGAAAATAAAATTACTATCGTAAGTAATCATATAAACAAATTGCTCCTTGAACCAAGGAACTCTACTGACATTGAAATCTGCTGATGGTGAGCCTACCATCGGAACACCAAGTTCTAATAATTCTTTTTTGGCAAAATCAGCCATTTCTTCTGCTGAAGGGTTTTCTGACAAACCTGCACTTTTTCCTATCAGACAAACCGTCTCGTTCTCAAAGATAACCCAACCTATTTGTTCTGGTGGTTGGCTACCTGTCTCTGGATTTTCGGTAGTAAAAACAGTTTCTAGAATTTCTTCTATAGATAAATTTTTCATGTTTGTAAATTTGTGGTAAAAAAAGAAAATTTCATAGAGTACTGTATATGAACAGCTAGTTGCTGTTCTGTGCTTCACAGAACAGGGAAAAAATACCGTTAGCTGATGTTTTAGCATAGCGACACCAACTACTTTTTATCTTGTGTCTAGTACTCTATGAATTGCATCTCTTTCTTGGAAAGAAACTAAAACCCTAAGAAATTTGAGATTTCTTAGGGTTTAATTTTTATAAATTATCTTCTACAAATCTTGTCATCATATTGTACAAGTGGATTCTAGTCATTCCTCCATAAATACCATGATTTTTGTCTGCATAATAAAACATATCAAATGGAATATTAGCATTGACAAGTGCATTTTGAAGCTGAATAGAATTTTGAATGTGAACGTTATCATCACCTGTTCCATGAACTAAAAGAAAATCGCCTTTGAGTTTCTTTACGTGAGTAATAGGCGAGAAATCATCATATCCACTTGGGTTGTCTTGTGGACGTTGCAAGAAACGCTCTGTATAAATTGTATCGTAATATCTCCACGACGTAACTGGCGCAACAGCAATACCCGCTTTGAAATAATCTGCACCCAACATCATCAAGAGTGAAGACATATAACCTCCGTAGCTCCAGCCCCAAATTCCGATACGGTCTTTGTCCACGTAAGGCAGACTTCCAACAAATTTTGCTCCGTCGATTTGGTCTTCTACTTCCAATTTTCCTAAGTTTTTATAAGTAGCTTTTTTAAATGCTTCGCCACGTCCTTGTGTTCCTCGGTTATCTACCGTAACGACAATGTAGCCTTTCTGAGTAAGCATTCCGTGCCACAGGTCGTTGCTTCCTCCAGCCCACGTATCAGTAACAAGCTGTGAAGAAGGTCCTCCGTAAACGTGCATCAAGACAGGGTATTTTTTGTTCTCATCAAAATCTACTGGTTTGAAGATTTGATAATACAATTCTTCTCCATTTCTATTTTTAAATGATGAAATTTCTTTTTGAGGCAAATCGTATTTTTCAAATGTTTTTATAAGTCCATCGTTATCTTGAATCTTGCTTAAAAGCAAGTTACCTTTTGTCTGATACAAACGATAATTGACTGGCATTTCTGTGCTTTCATGTGTGAGGATATAAAAAGCAAAATCTTTACTCATATCAACAGAGTTTTTACCATGTCGGTCTGTGAGCTTGCGAGTTTTTTTGCCTTGTAAGTCCACCATATAGAAATGACGCTCCAAAGGAGAATCTTGTGTAGAAATATAATAGAGCATCGGCACTTTCAAACCTTCTTCTTGCACTCCCAAAAGTTCAATTACTTCCCAATCTCCATTCGTGATTTGGCGCACTTGCTTTCCATCCATTGTATAAAGGTAGAGATGTTTGTAACCTGTACGCTCGCTAGAAACAATAAAATGCTTACCATCTTCCAAATAAATAAGGTCTTGTGTATATTCAAAATCTACATAACCATCTTTGTCTTCATCTGTATAAACAACTTTTGTTTCTCCGTTCTCAATATTGGCATGAATGAGGTCAATTTTATTTTGTAAACGGTTCATTCTACGAATTGCCATATAATTTGGATTATTTGTCCATTGCAAACGAGGTACATAAATATCCTTTTCATCGCCTAAAGAAATTTCCTTTTTCTTATTTGCTTCTACGTTATAAACAAAAACTTTTACAGTAGAATTATCTGCACCTGCTTTTGGATATTTGAATTTATAATCAATCGGATAAAGCTGAGATTTGTCTGCCCAATATTGCATGTTGTACTCCAAAACCTTACTCTCATCAAACTGAACAAAACCAATGTTCTCACTATTTGGCGACCACGCAAAGGCTTTTGTCAGTTGAAACTCTTCTTCATAAACCCAATCGCCAGCACCATTTATGATTTTATTGAAAAGTCCATCATTGGTAATTTGGACTTCTTTCATATCAGACAAAGTAACATAAAACAAATTGTTGTCTCTGAAAAATGCCACCATCGTACCATCTGGAGAGAATGTAGCATACGCAGAACGCCCTTTTTCAGAAAGTTTTTTTACAGACTTGTCTTTTGTGTCCACAACGTGATATTCTGCAATATACGAACGGCGATAAATTGGCTGACGATTGCTCTGAATCAAGATTTTATCCTCTTTATCAGAAAAAGAATAATCAGCAATTCTAATTTTTGGGTCAGAAGCATCGCCATCAAAAATTGTCTCTACGGCTTTATTAGTTTTGATGTCGTAACGGACAATAGCGTTTCCATCCATACGAGTATAAAACTGTCCGTTGTTTGTCCAATTTACACCCTGCAACGTTTTGGAATAGAGCTCTCCGTTGGAATAAATATCAGTAACGCTCACTTTTGCATCGTCTTGTGCTACTGTTTCCGTAGTTGGAGATAAGTAAGCTGCTGAAAAAGCAAAAATCCCTAAGCAAAGGGAGAGAAAGTAGTTTTTCTTTAACATAATATAAGTCAAAATTTATTTTCACTAAAAACATTCAAGTACGCAAATTTTGAGTAATTATTCAAAATAATGCCCTATCAACCACCTATCTTTTATTTTTTTATAAAAATAAAATAAGCCAAAATTTTTAGACTTTTTTACACTAAAAAGGAATGATTTTTCAGAAAAATTGGTTATATTAATAAGGTGTTAATAGCACACAACTTAGCCATCAGAAAACAACTACTTCAATCCTTTACCAACACATCACACGCAACCATGAGACAGTTTCCATTTTCCTACAACCAAATTCGTTCTGCTGTTTATAATTTAGCAGAAAAAACGCTTGATATTGAGTTTAAAGACGGCTCTTCGAAGCGTCTTCGTGACATTACACCACAAATTTATGCCCATCTGATGAATCGTTCACTTTCTGAGCAGTTGCTTTCGAAGTTTCGTCAAAATTTAGCTACCAAATAAAAATAAGATGGATTTCATAGAATTTGAATAGCCTCTACTAATACAGAATTGGTAGGGGTTATTTTTGTATCTTTGAGGCTAGAAAATCGGCATCTACTTTTAGCAATAAAACATTAACTTTTAAAAACCTATGATTCGTTTATTATTTATATTATTGTTCTTAGGAAACTACTTAAACTCTCTTGCACAAGATATTGAAATAGGAGAAACCATAGACACATCTCACAAAGATTATAATGCTCAATTTTATAGAGAGTTCATAAAAGATGAAGGAGGGTATTTATATTCAGGAGTTTTTTATAATAGTAATTACAAGTCTGATAAAGATAAAGGGGCTAGTTATATAGAAAAGTTTGATAAAAATTTGAATATTGTCAAAGCAAAGAAAATAGAGTCCCCTAATATGAATGTCTCTAGAATGTTAGCTTTTTTTGCACAAAAAAATCAGTTTTATGCTATTAACTTAGAGCAAGAACAGAGTGAAAATAATTTATATTTGTATCAAATAGACAAAAATACCCTTGAAGCAACAAAGAAAGAACTTGTCCTATCAGCAAATAAAATATATAAATTTCAACGATACAATCACTGTAAGGTAGTAGTATCAAAAGACAGGAAATCAGTTGCTGCTTTTGCTTTCTCTAGAGAAAAGAATAAACTTGGTTTGACTGCTGTTATGTACGATCAAAACCTAAATAGAACATGGGAAACAACAACTATTTTACCTTTCAAAGCTGTAAATAATGGTAGTTATAGATTTAAAGAAGTTTACATGGATAAAAGTCAAGAGAATACATATTTAATCATTGAAAACGAAGAACAACAAGAATATGTGCTATGTAGCTTTATTAAAAAAACAAATAAAGTTACTTATGAAAAAATTGCAAGAAAACAAAGTGGAACAGAATATATTCAAAGTATATCGATTTCGAAAATAAACGAGCAAGTAAAATGGCTAATGTTCACATCAAAAAAATGGTCTAAAAATGTAGATAAGCTAAAAATTGTGGATGTTGACACAAAAGAAAAAACTTTGATTGAAATAGGACAAAAAATGATTAATAATGGTGAAGAATACTTATACAAAGGGGATTTATATAGTTTAGCATTTAAAAATATATTTACTTATCCTGATGGAAGCATTATTATAACTTCAGAACACACTGGCACATATCAAAAAGGCAAATATGTGTACAATACAAGATGTGGATATATTTATACTATATGTATAGATAAAAATAGTAAAGTATTATGGGAAAACACCATATATAAATCTCAAGATGTCAATACATACGGTGAAATACTTATATCATTTGCATCCATGAAGGACTCTAAAGGCAATATACATATATTTTTTGTGCATGGTATAAACGACCTCACATTACTTTCTTCGAAAGCAGAGTTTATAAAAACTATGGGTATTACCCATAAAGTTATAAATAGAGAAGGGGATATTGAAGATGGAAAATATATTCCAAGAGATAAAAATATAAAAGAATTTCCTCCTCTTTTCGTGGCTAAAAATACTTCAAATATAGATAAAGACGAATACATTCTTGTAGAATGGTCTCGTAAAAATACGCAAAGGATGATTAAATTAAAACTAACAGAAGAATGATACCTTCTGTTACGTATAGTCTTTCAAAATAAATGTTATACCATTGTTGGCGTTTTTTCCACAATTCTTGGTGTTTTAGCGAAGTACCACCAACAACAAACAAACTCTTGAAAAGTACATCATTGCCTCTTTCCAATGCACTTTTTTCGTTGGTCGCTGTAATAGCAAAGCTGAAACATCAGACCAACCACGATGTTAAAAATTTGGAAAGATGATTTTCCATATTCTTAAACACTCTATTACTTTCATTCAAATTCAATATCTTTGCTTCTTGATTTGACTAATTTTTCTCACACGCAACCACATAGAACACTATTCATTTTTCAAGTTGCCATAGAATCATATTAAAATGCAAGAACAAAACTACTCACTCACTCATATTCCAGAACGTCCATCTAAACCTCGCCAGTCGGGTCTGACAATGGTAATGGACAAAGGAATGAGTGTTAGAGAAATTGAAGACCTTATTAGCGTAGCAGGCGAATATATAGACATTGTAAAGCTAGGTTGGGCTACCTCGTATGTTGTCAATAATCTCAAAGAAAAACTAGCTCTCTACAAAGAAGCTGGTATTCCTACTTATTTCGGAGGAACACTTTTTGAGGCTTTTTTGGTGCGAAATCAAGTAGATGAGTATCAAAAAGTTTTAGATAAGTATGGAATGGAATATGTTGAAATTTCAGACGGTTCTTTAGAGTTAGAACACGAAGAAAAGTGTAAACTCATTGAGCGTTTTTCTAAGCAAGTTACAGTTCTTTCAGAGGTAGGCTCAAAAGATGCTGAAAAAATCTTTCCTCCTTATCAGTGGATTCAACTGATGCAAGCCGAGCTAGATGCAGGCGCATGGAAAGTTATTGGAGAATCAAGAGAAAGTGGCAATGTAGGGCTGTTTCGCTCTACTGGCGAGGTGCGTTCGGGGCTTGTACAGGAAATCTTGACGAAAATTCCTGCTGAAAAAATTATTTGGGAAGCTCCTCAAAAAACACAACAAGTCTATTTTATCAAACTCATTGGAGCAAATGTAAATTTAGGAAATATTGCGCCTAACGAACTTATTCCTTTAGAAACTATTCGTTTAGGACTTCGTGGAGATACATTTCATTTCTTTTTGAATGGAAATAAATAATGTAGTGGTCGTTGGTAGAGACAACAACTACAACACAACAGAATATTAAAATATCGATAACATATCAAAAAGGTAGCTTTAAAAATTTGAAGCTGCCTTTTTATTTGGTAATATATTCTAACATTTTTAAGAAAAAAACGTATATCATAATAGAAATTATTTTTTTAACTTAAATTTTTTATAATTATGGGATGGTTAGCTTGGATTATTTTTGGACTCATTGCTGGTTTTGTTGCTAAACTCATTATGCCAGGTAAAGACCCTGGAGGTTTTATAATTACTATTTTAATAGGTATTGCTGGAGCTTTTGTAGGTGGATTTATAGGAAATGTAGTCTTAGGATTTGGAGTTACTGGCTTTAACTTCTCTAGTATGCTAGTCGCTATTGGTGGTTCGGTATTACTGCTTTTCTTATATCGCTTAATGAAGAAAAAATAAATAACTTAAACGACAAACGACTTTCAAAATCTAATTTGAAAGTCGTTTTTATTTGTTCTTATTCTTTAATCAAAATATGTAAATATTCTACTGTTGCATTGGCTTTGTGTTCTCTGTTTTGGTCTTTGTCAGCTTTAAAACGTTGATATTCTGTTTTTTCTAAAGAATACGAACCATATTTACTCATTATTCTTTTGATGGTTTCTAAGCTCATTAGTCCTTCGTTGTTGTAACTCAAAAAAATCAGTTTAAAATCTGCATTTTTGATAAGGTCTTCAAAGACTACTTCTACTTCACTTTTTTTACAGTATTTCGAACGCTCATACTCTCTCAATCCTGTTTTTCCTTTTGGCTCAAAATTATCATAAAGTGCAATCGTATTCAAGAGATGATAATTTGCTCCATATTGGCGAGCATTATAAGGTGGGTCTAAATAGAGAATATCGCCCTTTATTTTTTTAATAAGCTCATTGGCATCTTCTCTAAAAACCTTATTGTTTTGGTTTTTAGTAATTGGAAAATGAGCAGGAGAAAGTTCCAAGTTTTTTTGTGCCGATTTTTTGAGTTTTTTGAGAAATGCACCATATACAGAAGCTGTATTTGCCACCTTATCAGCACTTTCTAAAAGAGAAGCTAAAAGGAAATAATATTCACTTTGAGAAACAAAATTATTTTCACTCCACTCTTTTATTTTTTGCCTAATTACATCAATTTTTTTTCCATTTTCATCAGAAAAATACATTCTTTCACTTCCACTTCCTTCGCAGTAGTTTTGATAGATAAAACCATTTTCTTTGCCTTCAATAGATAAGTTATTCAATTCTTCTATCAAAAGAACAATTCTCTCACTCTGAATTTCATCAGTATTTTCGATATAATTTTTCAGTAAGAAATAACTATAAGGTTCTAAATCATTAGCGATAATTTGTTTGACAGATGTTTTGAGAGTTCTACTTATAATTCCTGTTCCAGCGAAAAGCTCTGCGAAAGTGGTTTCTGAAAAGGGTTTTGAAAAATCTGATTGAGTATATTTTTTTCTGATAGTCTTGACTATCCAATCTGAAAGACGAAGTTTTGAGCCGATGTAGTTCATTTCCAATAAAAACACACTGAAGTATGTTCTAAAAATATGCTATATTTTTATTAGCAAATAAATGAGTAACGCTAAATTGATTAGCAAGCCTACAAAGGTAATGATTTGAAAAGTAGAAACCTTATCTATTTTTGATTTTTGTAGGGTAAGTTCTTCCTCTATTTTTTCTTGTATTGGAGTAATGGCTTCACTTTGAGCATTTTGTAAAGAAATAAGTTGATTTTTTTGCTGTGTCGCAATTTCTTCTTCTAATTTTTTCTGATTTTGATTATAACTTTCACTTTGCAACTCAAATTTATTTTCCAAATTATCCTTTAGCGTCTTAAATTCTTGGCTTTGGCTATCATAAATAAATTTTAACGCCTTTTTTTGATAGTCTGAAAAAGCCTCAAACTGCTCTTTTTGGCTTTGGTGCAAACTGTTTTGTGCTTCTTTTAGGCTTTCTGACTGATTATAAATTTCTTTTTCTTGGCTTTCTAAATTTGCTCCTATGCTATCAAATTGCATTTGAAACTCACTCAATTTATCCAAAACGTTTTTAAACTGGCTATACGTTTTTTCTAATTTTTCAAAAAGTGAGTTGGCTTGAATATGTAGCGTTTGGTTTTCTTGTTGGATGGTGTCAATCTTGCTAACCAACATTTTTTCTAGTTCTTCATCTCGTTCTTTTGTATGCGAGGCAAAGTCAGAAAGATTCATCTTGATTCTTTTTGTTGCTCGCTGATAGAATCCTGTTGCTTGTTCTTCCAGTTTTTCTAGCTGTGTAGATAAAGTATGAGAGGTAAGCGAATAAAAATCCTCATTTTTTTGTGTAAGAGCAGTTAATCGGTTTTGAATTCTCTCTGTAGTTTCTAAATAAAACTTTTCGTGATTTGCATTCAAATTATCTGTTCTTTGAACTAACAAATCCTGTGTTTGCTCATAAAAAGCCTTATTTTGAGATTTTACTTCCTTCAAGTGTGCCTCAATCGCACTCGCTTGATTGTCTATTTCTTCTCTAGTTTGTTTGAGTTGATGTTCAGCTTGTTCTATCTTTTGATTTGTACTTTGAAGAGCCGAAACCGAATCGGTATTTTGCTTTGAAATAGAAATTATTTTTTGGTCTAGCAGATTTTCATAGCTCTCTAGTTGTAGTCGCAATTTTTCAAAAAGCTCTAAATTTTGTCTATAATTTTCCTCTGTTTTTTCGGCTTTTGCATAGACTTCTGTCAGAGAATTAAGTGTTTTACTCTGATTTTGTAGTTCTGAAATAGTGCTTTGTAAGTTTTCTAAATGCGACATAAATAATTATAAATGATGAATGAATTGCAAAATACTAATTTAGTTGCTGTTTTTATTAAAAAAATGGTGTTGTGATAGTATATTTTTTAATAATTCCTTTCTTACTAGCCTTTGTTAATTCTTTACTGTTCCATTTATAGTATTCTATACTATATATTCTGTGTACAGTATCATCATCTTGCTTGACCATTTTCTGCTTTTTTTGATCAACCATACTTATTCTCTTTATTATCATTCCCTTTTCTCCTTCCAAATCACTAGGAAAAATATACTCTGTCGATTCTGAAAACTCTGCGTCTGGAAAACCTATCGCATCAAGTCGTTGTACAAACTCATTATTATTCCAAAATAGATAAATAATACCTGTTGGGCAGCCACATCCTTCACTTGCACAAGGCACTCCAATTGCAATAATATCATCTAAATTATTAAGTCCTGCATTTCCTAAACTTTTTACATCTCTTACATAAGAAGCCGGTACATCAATAATCTTTTCACTTATCAAGATGCTATCTTGAATAGCTTTGACTTTAAATTTATATTCAAACTGATACTCATATTTTGGATGCTTACTTATCCTATCAAGACCTATCAAAAATTTCACATCCAAATTATCTTTACTCTTAAAAGCGTGCGAAGCTATAAACCCTCCCCAGACCCAACCTACTCTTTGTGTATCTCCTTCCTGAGTTTTGATTTTGTACCATTTACTTTTTATTCCTTTTATAGTAGAAATACTATCACTATCTTCTAAAACCATTACTTTAGCTCCTGCTCTTAATACACCTAAAAAACGTCCGATACTAGAAGGATTTTCTCTTAATGAAACACTATCAGCCAATAAATAATGTGAAGATACTTCTTTTGGAAATAAATACGCAGAAGCAGGTAAGATATAAATATCTGTTTTGTCTTGTCCTAGACAAAAACTAAAAACAGATGAGTATAACAATGTAAAATAAGTCAGTAAGTAACGCATCAAGTATGAATACTAAGTTTGGGAATAATTAAAACCAATTTTTACGTTTAAAATAATAAATAATTGCTAAAGTTATAATAGCCATTACTCCCAATAAGATAAAATAACCATTTTGAGTTTTGAGCTCTGGAATATTTTCAAAGTTCATCCCATAAATCCCTGCCAAAAAAGTCAGTGGAATAAAAATCACAGAGAAAATAGTAAGGGTTTTCATCACTTCATTGAGGCGATGTCCTTGGATGCTAAATACTAAATTTAGACTACTTTCTAACGTTTGAAGCTCAAAATCGATGTCTGTGATAAGGTCATTAGCTTGCTCTTTCAGCTCTGCAAAATAGCTTGTTTTGATATTTTTGTGCTTTATTTTTTCTAATCTCAACAGCGTAGTACGCAAGCTATTTGCTGATTTCTTGAACTTTAAAAGGTCTCTTCGCTGTTTTTCTATTTGGTTGGTAAACTCTGGTGTTGGTTTTACTCTTGTAGTATCTAAAAGGTCAGCAAAAGAATCTACATAGCTTTGATGTGTACTGTAATAATTGTCGATGATAGATTCTATCAAGAAAAATAGTAGATAATCAGCTTTTTTCTTTCGGATGATACCTTTATTTTCTCTGATACGCTCTCTTATCCAACCAAAATAATCGCCTACTTCTTCTTGAATACTCCACACAAAGTCTGGAGAAACAATAAAAAACATCTGTTCAGAATCTAAATTATCGTTTTGAGTTTTGAGAACTCTAATAGATACAAACAGTAGGTTTTCTAGCTCTATGACTTTATTAGATTGTTCTTCATCTTTGATGAGCTTTAGAAGAAAATCATCTAAATTATTTTGTAAGATAACTTGTTTTAATTCCTCTTGGTCATCCATTCCATACGTATTGAGCCAACGTACAGAGCCATCAGTGTTACTTACATCAATATCTTCTATTTTGTCGTAATTTCTCTTTAAATATTCATTCTGATTGTACTGAATGAGCGTAGTATTTTGCAGAAATTCTTTTTCCATTGTGTTTTTCTAAATTAGTTTAAGCCATAACAGCCAGCATATCCAAAATTTTTTCTCCTAGTTCTTTTTTTCCCTTGATATTGATATTCTTTTGTGCTTCACTTTTTGAAATACCTTTCGTAAATAATCGCCAAGCTATTTTATACTCTATTTCTACTTTGCAAACAGGGTTAGTTTTTATTTCATCTACTAAAATCCAATGTTTGCCATCATAGTATAAAAACCAATCTCCTCCTGCCTTACCAGTAATATGAAAATGTATATATTCATTTTTTTCTCCCTCTACATCCTTATAATGATGAGGCAAAGCTCTCATAGAAGTATCTAAATGAGGAAAATAAAATTCCCTCTGATATAATACTTCTTCTTTGCCAAGAGCTAAACGAATCTGTTGTTGATGATGCCATTTTTCAGTGTATTCTCTAGCGATATGAAACCAGTTTTTGGATTCTTCTTCTCCAGCCCAAGCTACAGAAAAAGTTGCTTTTTCTTCCAAATTTAGTGTAGTAATAAAATCACTGTACTCTTTTCCTGTTTTTTCTAACAAATCGATAAGCACAACAGGACTTACCCTTTTCATTGCCTTTATCCAGTCAGCATTTAGTTCATTCAGATAATTTACTAAATCTTGATAAGAGTTTATTTTCGGAGCATCTTGTCCCAAATAGCTGTCTCTAAGCATAGACAAAGCACGAATATTTCCATCTAAAAGATGAACGGCAATATCTTTGACTGTCCATTTAGGAACTATTGTTTTCCTATTCCATTCTTCTAATGACAAAGATTTAAGCAGCTTTATAAGAGCTTCGTCTAATTTTGGAAATAAGTGAGCTGTAATGATAGGTTCTACTGATTGCATCTTATCCTTGATATATTTTCAAAAAGTCGTCTTTTCGGTCTCGTGCTAAACTAGCCTTAAAACCATCGTCCATTACAATATAATTTCCTGTTCGGATATACTGACTTATTTTATTTAGATTGACAATATACGAACGATGCGAACGAAAAAAACACGGATTAACTAAATTTTCTTCAAAATATTTGATTTTTTTGGTAATCAGAACACGTTTTTTGTCTGAAAAAACAATTTCTGTGTAAGAACCTTCTGCAATCAGATACATAATATCATCAGCTTCCACAAACATAAGTCCGTCTGCCATAGGAAGTGCAAAACGAGTGAGATATTCGCCTTTTAGGTTTTCTCTCAACGTTTCCATTTTTTGATTGTTTTGAAGATTACCTGTTATTTCTAAGCGTTTTTCTACTTTTTCGACAGCTTTTTTCAAAAGTTCAGTTTCTATAGGCTTTAGTAAATAATCTACTGCCGAAACTTCAAAAGCACGAATGGCATATTCTTGATACGCTGTTACGAAAACAAGCGCAAAATCAATATTGGAAATAAATTTTAGCAACTCAAAGCCAGAATATTCTGGCATTTCTATATCTGAAAAAACAATATCTGGATTTGTTTTGTGAATGAGTTGTACGGCATCAGGTACATTTTCAGCTTCTCCGACAACATTTATTTGTGGACAGTTTTCCTTCAAAAGGGTTTTTAAAATTCTCCTTGCACGAAGTTCATCATCTATAACAATAGCTTTCAT
>NZ_JAHDIG010000086.1 GCF_020630935.1 Bernardetia sp. | reverse complement strand
CTATTTTTAATCAGAAATACAAAATAACAATTTTGTGAAAACTAACTACTTAATTATAGCTCTCTTAGGTGGCTTTACACCTTCCAAAAAACAACCCCTACCAGGAGAAATGACACTCTGGAAGGGATATAAAATAGTAAACGTAATGATACAAGGCTATAAACTAGCTAATCCGAAAAAATATGGGACAAGATAAGGATAGAACCTTGCGCTAGAAAATCATTCTTAAAAAAGTTCTATGTATAGTCTAGTCCTTTCTCACTTCTTTTTTTACTAGCTTCTCAACTGTTAGTCCTTGTACTAAGATAGAAAATACCACAACTACATAAGTTACCGTAACAAATAAATCTCTACTCATATTTGGTTCTAAAGAAAGTGCAAGAGCTACCGAAATTCCTCCACGAAGTCCTCCCCACGTCAAAACCAAGATGGTATTTGGAATAAAATCTCTTTTTAGTTTCATAAATGAAATAGGCAATCCAACCGAAATCAGACGAGAAAGCAACGAAACTACAATCGCAATCGCACCAACCACCATATATTTTCCATCAAAAGACAAAATCAATACCTCCAAACCTATCAAGACAAACAAAACAGCATTCAAGACTTCATCTATGAGTTCCCAAAATTTATCCAAATAATCTCTAGTTAGGTCAGACATCGCAAACTCTCGTCCTCTAGCACTCATCACAAGCCCTGCCACCACAACAGCCAAAGGGCCTGAAGTATGTAGGTAAGAAGCAAGCGCATATCCTCCCATCACAATAGCGAGTGAAATTAGAACCTCCACTACATAATTATCAATAGAATACATCAATTTATAACACACCCAACCCAAAGCCAAACCAAAAATAACCCCTCCAATAGCTTCAACAGCAAATAATTTTACAATATCCCATACTCCCGTATTTTCTATGCCTTGACTTGCCATTTGAAAAAGTGTTAAGAAAACAACTACTGCTACACCATCATTGAAAAGAGACTCTCCTGCAATCTTAACTTCTAAATTTTTAGGAACTTTAGCACTCTTCAAGATAGATAAAACAGCAATAGGGTCTGTTGGAGAGATAAGCGAACCAAAAAGTAAACAGTAAATGTAGTCTGTACCCAATCCTAACCAACCTAGTATAAAATACATTGCTGTTCCGATAATGAAAGTAGATGCTGTAACGCCAATCGTAGCAAAAATCATAATAGGTGTTCGCTCTTTGGCAAGTGTGGGCGTATCTACATGCAATGCTCCAGCAAAAAGTAAAAAACTAAGCATTACTTCCATCAGTACTTTAGAAAAATCTACACTTTTTATTAACGACTGCGCTTGTTGAAAAAAACTTTCATTAAACTGACCTATTCCAACAATAACCATTGACATAACTAGCGCAATCAGCATCAGTCCAATAGTAGTAGGCAGTTTTAAATAGCGATGATTGATGTAAGCAAAAGCTGCCGAAAGAACAATAAGAACTGTAAAAGCGTGAAATAAATCCATAGAAAACTAATTTAAAGATATAGACTTTAGAATTGTGAATTGATAAATCAGCAAAGCTAAACAATCAGCGTAGCTAACGTAGAATATAAATAGCGAAGTACGACGAACAGAAAAAATGATAGACAAAAAGATGTTCGTATAAATACTTTTTAAATTGGCTATTGTTTATAAAACTGGAAATTAGCAATTTTAGGATAATGATGCCAATAAAAAACAAATAGATTCTTAGAAAAAACTATGAATATTCATTTTACATTAGATACAGTTACCTATTCAGCCGACTTGTCTAACCCATTAGATATTTCTATTCCTTTACAGGAAGGCTCTCAAAATCCAAATTGCTATTATGCAGAAAACCCAAGTTTCCAAACTATTCGCTTCGGAGAAACATTTGTGGGAAGTGTTGCAGAAGGTGGAGCGTGTAATTATCAAAAAGTAACTATTACACCACACGGAAACGGCACACACACAGAATGCTACGGACATCTCAATAATCAAGAAAAAAACCTTGTAACTATCCATCAATCTTTAAAAAAATTTTGGTTCGTAGCTCGCTTAATTAGTATCATACCCACAAAAATTACAGAGGAAGATTTGAATAATGAATCTTTTCAAGACTTAAAAGAAATTGCAGCAGCAGGAGATGAAGTAATTTTACAAAAAGATATAGAAGAAATATTCAACAGATTAGACAACGATTCTCTTTCTTTTGAAGCTCTTATCATCCGAACACTTCCTAATGATACTTCAAAAAAAGCAAAACAATATTCTGGCACAAACCCTCCTTATTTAGAACCTAGCATTGGAGCATTTCTAGCAAAAGAAAATATCAATCATTTGCTTTTAGATTTGCCTTCCGTCGATAGAGAATCAGATAAAGGAAAATTATCTGTTCACAAAGGCTTTTGGAATATTTTGGAAAAAGATGGAGCAAAAGATTTTTCTAAGGTCAGAAAAAGTGCTACCATTACAGAACTTGTTTTTGTAGATAATGCCATACAAGATGGAGTCTATTTGCTCAACCTTCAAATTCCGTCTTTAGAAATTGATGCAACACCTTCCAAACCTGTTTTATATAAAATGTTGTAGATTGTAGCTCATTCTTTAGAATTATGGAGTAATCAGCGTATCTAATGAGAAAAACACAATTCAAAATTTCGTAATTTTGTCATACTGTTAGACATTTTAAACCGTCGTTGAGGCTCAAATGCAGCCATCAACGAGGATAAAGTTTTATTATTCATTTTCAATTAAAAAAAATGCTCTCATCTCGCCAACTTTTCCTCAATCACGTTGCTCAAACTTCTCCTTTTCCACTAGCTTTAGAAGTACATCAAGCCAAAGGAATTTATATGTACGGAAGCAAAAATAAAAAGTGGATTGACGTAATTTCAGGAATTGGAGTGAGCAATGTAGGACATCGCCATCCAAAAGTAGTACGAGCCATTCAAAAACAGCTTCGAAAATATATGCACCTTATGGTCTATGGAGAATTTATCCAAACGCCACAAGTTCAGCTTGCTACGGCACTCTCAAAGACCTTCAAAACTACTTTAGGACAGGATTTTTTGGACGAAAATGAGAAAGTAGATGAAATAAATCACGCCAACGCTGTCTATTTCGTCAACTCAGGAAGTGAAGCTATTGAAGGTGCAATCAAACTAGCCAAACGATTTACAGGACGTACAGAACTTATCGGCTGCCACAACGCCTACCACGGTTCTACGCATGCAGCACTTTCTTTAGGAACAAGTGAACAGTGGAAACAACCATTTTTGCCATTACTACCTAATGTAAATCATATTTGTTTTGATAGTGAGGCGTGTCTTTCACAAATTACAGAAAAAACGGCTGCCGTAGTCATCGAAACTGTACAAGGAGAGGCAGGAATTAGAGTTCCTCAAAAAGAATACTTACAAGCATTGAGGAAAAAATGTACAGAAACAGGAACAATCTTGATTTGTGATGAAATTCAATGTGGCTTTGGAAGAACGGGTAAACTATGGGCTTTTGAGCATTTTGATATTATTCCAGATATTGTAGTGGCAGCCAAGGGAATGGGAGGAGGAATGCCGATTGGTGCGTTTATGGCTTCTCAAAAAATGATGTCGTGTCTTTCTGACAATCCGATTTTGGGGCATATTTCCACTTTTGGAGGACACCCTGTGAGTTGTGTGGCTTCTTTGGCAACACTTAAAGTTATTCAAGAGGAAAATTTGTTAGATAATATTCAAGAAAAACACGATTTATTTAGAAAATTATTGAATCCTGAAAAACATAAAGCCATAAAAGAGTTTCGTGGCATTGGTTTGATGCTGGCAGTAGAGTTTGAAAGTTTTGATTTCTTACAAAAAGTTATTGCTCACTGCTTAGAGCTTGGGTTACTTTCTGATTGGTTTTTATATTGTGATAATTCTATGCGAATTGCACCACCACTCATCATCACAAAAAAAGAAATTAAAAAGGCGTGTAAAATAATTTTGGAGGCAATTGAGCTTACAGAAAAGGAAAACTCATAGACACATAGAAAAAAGCAATGTAATAATTTACTTTCTCAAAATATCTTTCCCCACTTCACAAGAAAGACATTTCTTGACATTACAGTACTGACTATACAATTCTAGCAAGGCTTGGGATTGGGCTGCCGTTTTTATTTTGAAGTCAGCATTTTCTGTTTTTTCTAGTGGTTTGTAGAGTTTGATAATACTATTCTTTTCTGCTGAAAGTTCAGAAAGCCATTTTTTTGGGAAATCATCTTGTTGTTGCTTGTAAAGACTGTACGCCACACGAATCGGTACAACGACATTTATAATCAGATTTTGCTGTGCATCTTTTCCTAGCGTTTTGTTTTCTTTGATTGCTCCTTCTTTGTCTTCTGCATTTGTTTTTCCAAAGTGATAATGCGTTTTCCAATACGAAGGAATTTCTGTTTTGAAAAAACTATAAAATTCCTTTAGATTTTTTGCATTTAAAATAATTGAAAAAAGATGGTTTTGCTGCGATAAAAGCCCCACTACTTGTGCAATTCTGACGGTTGGAAAATTAGAGGGACGTAATCTCAAGAATTTCCATTGTGCTAGATTTACTTCCTTCTCTTGAAGTGAATATTTATGAGAAAGAAAACGAAATTCTCTTTGTAAAGCCTCAAAATAACCTACTTCTTCCTCTATTTTTTGTTCTAATTCCTCTTTACTTTTCTCATTGCTCTCTCTTTTATTCTCGGCATTTTTCAAATTATTAATTATCCATTGTCCATTTTCCATTGAAAGAAATCCAGCCATTCCATAAAAAAGAGCTTCTACTTGAAAAATTTGGTTAGCGTGTTTTTTGATGATTTTGAAAGGTAATTCTTTAGCAAGTTGAAGGAAAGGCGCATTATTTTTCTTGAAACCAAAATGTTCTAACAAAATTTGATAACTTGTTTCTTCCCAGTCGAAGCTATTTCGCTCTAAAAGAGAAAGGACGTGCTGTGATTTACGAATCAGACGCTCATCAAGGGTTCTTTGCATCATTTTTTCAAAGGATGAAATCAGATTTTTCTCCGACCAATAGCCTTGACAGGGAACTTTGTGTTCGTTTCTCAAAAACTCTTGATAACGCAGCCACAAACGCTCATCAATCCTATTTTCTACTACCAATACTGGAATTTTTGAACCATTTTTACTTATTACTTCTCTTGGATTCTTCCAAACAACGTGTAAAATCACATTTTCATAGGCTTCATTAGTGGCGTGCTGATGACTCTCCCAGTTAAATCCGTATGTATCAATTTCTATTGTTCCTTGCCATTTTATTCCTTCTATTTCTACAATAGCATCTTCAAAGTCTGCTCCTGCATCGTGATTGTGTGTGCCTGCTACAATTACTTGTAGCTTTTTTCCGTCTTGGGTTTGTAAGTTGGTTTTGTCAAAATACTGAAATTTCCAAATATAATGTAAAAACTGTTCGTTCATAGTGGCTTAAAATAGGATTTGAGTATTTTTAGCGTTCTAATTAAAAAATTCATCTTTGCAGATAAAACATTGACAGTAAAAAAGTTAATTTTGGTAGAATAAATCTAAAAATAAACTTCTATTTCATTCAACTTGCATACTTTTTGGCTCATTTGAAAAAAGCCCCTAAGGGTTTTTGAAACCCTTAGGGTCTAAAAAATAAATATATGAAATCATTAATTTTAAAGATAATAAAATATAATTTTTATAGAAGTATTGGTGTTGTTTTTTTATGTGTGTTTTTTTGTATTTCTTTTTCTGTGTTTGGGCAGCGTAAAAAAAATAAAGACAATCAAATCAAGCTAGAAGAATTTCGCCCTATCAACAAATCAAATGCTGTGTATTGTCCACAGATTACATTTCTCAATATTGAGAATTATCGCTACTATTACGACCCTCGCCAGCTTAAAATAATCAAGGATTTACAAAATCAAATCTTAAAAGGAGATGATAGCAAACTTTCAGAGCTAAAAAATGCACTAGATACGTACATTCGTTATTTTGGAGTAGATAATTTCAAAAAAGATTTGGATTTGATTTGGGCGTATGCACAAACAGCCGAAAAAATGGGTAATCAGCCTTTAGCTTTAGAACTGTATAGGCTTTTGCTCAAACATCATAGAGGTTCGAAGGTAAAAAGTCAATTAGCTTTTGATTCTTTGGCTACTCAAAGCGACAAACCAAGTTATGTTCCCTTAAAATACTATTATGAATTGATTGATAAATGGCAACTTGTCGATACACTGCGCCCACCCGACCAAATGGGAACAAGTATGGGAGAAGAAATCAATTCGCCCTATGAAGAATATGGACTAGCCATCGGACAAACAGATTCAATTATTTATTTTACTTCCAAACGCCTTTTAAAAGATACTGTTGGCGACCCTGTGCGAAAATATTTACCTGTTTCTTATGATGAAAATATTTATAAGTCGGTGCGTCTAGGAGAGTTTGGTTGGGATTATCCTTTGCCTTTGAAGGGTTTGAATACTCGTTACAATGAAGGCTCGCCTTGTATTAGTAGAGATGGGAAATATATGGCTTTTTCTCGCTGCGATGCGCCAGACGGCTTTGGAGATTGTGATTTGTATCTTGCTCGTTGGAATGAAGAAGCAGGAATATGGGATGAAGTTCATAATTTTGGAACATCAGTAAACTCCACTACGTGGGACTCCCACCCTAGTTTTTCTGTTACAGGAGATACACTTTTCTTTGCTTCAGATAGAAAGACAGGTTTTGGAGGAACAGACATTTATTTTACTGTTCGCCAAGGACGAAAACGTTGGTCGGAAGCTCAAAACATTGGTCCTATCATCAACACACAAGCCAACGAGTTAAGTCCATTTTTACACCCTAGCGACAATATTTTATATTTTAGCTCTAATGGACATCTATTTTCTTTTGGAAGTTATGATATTTTCAAAGCCTACAAAACAAGTCGTGATACGTGGTGTGAGCCTAAAAACCTTGGTCCTTTTGTCAATACAAAAAGTAGTGAATATTATTTTACTATTGATGCTGCTGCAAGACTTCTCTATTATGCACGAGCAGAGAAAGAAGTTCGTCTGATGCGAAATGAGCCAGTCGTTCAAGACCCTTACACCAATTCAGATTTGTATTCCTTTCCTCTGCCGATGGAAGCACAACCTAAAGCCATTGTTCGTTTTTCTGGAAAAGTAAAAGAGGAAAGCACTGGTGAAGTTTTTGGAGGTTTGGTCGTTATTTTTGATATAGAAGATAAGATACCGATTGCTCCAAAATATATAGACGAAGAAGGAAGTTTTGAGTTTGAACTCATTGATAAGAAAAAATATATGCTCATTGTGAGTGGAGAAAACTTTTTTCGTTTAGAAGAGCTTTTTGAAGTCAATGGTGATACATATAGAGAAGTAGAAGTGCAGGGTGTGAGACAAAAAATGGCTGCTTCACCAGCTTCACAAATAGAAACCATACAATTTAAGTCGATTGAGTTTCAAGCAAATAAAGCCAATATTTTACCTAAAATGGAAAATGATTTGCATTTACTTATCGATTTTATGGTAGAACACCCAGATTTCAACTTAGATATTTATGGACATACAGACACAGAAGGCAATGCAGAAGCTAACAAAGAACTTTCATTCAAACGAGCCGAAGCTATCAAAAATTATATTTTGTCGTATGGAAGGTTGGAAGCCGAACGTATAAAAGCTATTGGGTTTGGTTTTGAAAAGCCATTGGTTTTCCCAGAAATAACCGAAGAAGACCGACGAGTAAATCGTAGAGTAGAATTTAAACTTTTCAAAAAAGATATGATGCTTGCCAACCCCAATAAGAAAAATGAAAAAAGTGAGGAAGAATTAGAACAAGAACGTATGAATAATATTGAAAATGAAATCAAAGAGAATGAAAATGACGATTGGGATAATTAAGTGAATGAAAAATGTAGGAACAATGCATGCATTTATCCCTATCATTTACCTAAAACACAGAAAAATAAACCTCTAAGTTTCTTGATGAATCTTAGGGGTTATTTGTTTTCATGAATTCATTCCCCATTCAAAAGAATTATTCTTATTTTTGTAAAACAAGTTATTTTTCCTTCCTTCAAAAAACTATTTTATGATAAAAACTATCTTAGAAGCCGAATCGGGTTATCAATGGATAGACGTAATCAGTCCGAGTGATAAAGATTTAAGAGAACTCATACGCCAATACAAAATGCCTGCTGCTGCTGTCAAAGATTGTATGGCTTCTTTTCACATGCCAAAAGTAGAACCCATTGGCGAATGGACATATTTTATTGTAAGATATTATGACCTCTACTGTGAAGATGATGCTGATACCATTCAAGAAATCACAAATAAGGTAGCCATTTTTTCAAATGATAAATACATTCTTACCATCCATAGAACTGGACAGCCTACACTAGCGCAGCTTGCCAACGAATGGCGCAACGGTTCGCACACACGTTATGAAAGCACAGAACATTTTGCTTATAAACTCTTAGATATGCTTCTCAAAACGTATGATTTGGGGATGAACCAAGCTAGTGAAAGGTTAGATGCGTATGAAAAAGAAGTATTTAGAGAAATGAAAGACGGCTCTATCTTTGAAAGGCTCTACCAACTCAAAAGGCGTGGTTCGGTGTTTAAGCGAATGCTTTATCTTACAAAAGATTTACTGCAAAACTACATGCGAACTACAAAAGATTTCCCTTTGGCACATCACAATATTGAATTTGCAGATTCTTTGTATTATAGAGTAGATGAACTACACGAAAATGCAAACAACCTTATTAATCTTCGTTTGTCGCTTGCTTCACACCGAACCAACGAAATTATGGGAATCTTGACGATTTTTTCTGTTTTTTTCTTACCTCTGACCTTTATCGTAGGAGTGTATGGAATGAACTTTAAAGATATTCCAGAACTACAAGTAGATAATGGTTACGCTATTGTTTGGGGAGTTATGATCTCTATTGTGATAGGAACATATATTTGGTTTAAAAAGAAAGGTTGGATATAGAAACCTCGAATACTGCTGTTTTGTGGGGACACAGAACAGAAAACACATATAAAAAACTACAACTTATGGCAGCAGGCGATTGGAAAGAAATGCTAAATGCTTCACAGGAAGGTAATTTAGAACTTGTAAAATATCATATTAAAGCAGGAGTAAATCCAAACTATCAACATCCAGAGTTTCTGACAACTCCTTTGATAGAAAGCGTACAGTTCGGACATATAGAAATTGCAAAGTTTCTATTGGAAAACAATGCAGACCCAACTCTAAAAGCTGGCTTTAGCAACGATACAGCTTTAAGTGTAGCAAAAGAATACAAACGAAAAGAAATTATAACACTTCTCAAAAAATATTTATAATCTGTTGCTTTTACCCTCAACGACGCTTTCAAACTCGTTAACGGCTATAAGTATAACCATCGTTGAGACGTAAAATGCAGCCTTCAATGAGGATTATTACACTTTTTTCTTATTAAATTGATGTAATACGGCAGCAAAATCAGCAATTAAGGCAGGTTCTTGTTCTAGGCGTGTTCCCACAACAACAACATCTGCTCCAGCAGCATAAGCCGTATGAAGAGCTTCTGGCGTTCTGATTCCTCCTCCAATAATCAGAGGAATATTAATGCTTTGCTTTACGGTACGTATCATACGTGGAGAAATAGGCTTTGCTGCGCCACTTCCACCATCTAAATAGGCAAGTCGCATTCCCAAATACTCCCCTGCAAGTGCTGTATTGGCAGCAACTTCGGCTTTTTCATAGGGAATAGGCAAGGTCTGACTTACATAAGAAACAGTCGTCAAGTTATCACACAAAACAAGCATATATCCTGTCGGAATAACTTCCAAATCCATTCGGCGCAGTCTTGGAGCAGCAGCAACTTGTTGTCCTATCAAATATTCTGGATTGCGTCCTGAAATCAGAGAGAGTAAAAACAAACTATCTGCCTCTGGAGCAAGATGAAAATAATGCCCAGGAAAAAGCACTACAGGCAATTTTGCGTGCGATTTTATAAGTTGTACTGTTTTTGAAACCTCTCCTTCTGTGAGCAAACTTCCTCCCACCATAAAAAAAGAAATTCCATAATGAGCAGCTTGGGCAGCCAAAAGAGCTGTTCTTTTTGGGTCTATGTGGTCTGGGTCTATCAGCACAGCTAACATTTTTTGTCCTTTACGTGCTGCTTCCAAAATTTGGGGATATACATTCATATTTTTCAGTTGCCAGTTATTCTGATAGAAGAATTTTCTATAACTTATTTTTTCTACCAATAAATTAAATCATATTTATCCTTCTAAAAAAGTATTCACACAAAATTATTTTAGTTGATGCCTTTGCATTAAAACACTGAAAATCAACATATTAACAATTCGTAATTCGTAATTCGTAATTGTTCTATTAAGTATTTCTAATTCGTAATTCGTAATTCATTTGTGAATGTTGTAAGTTTATACAAAAATACATATTCATAACCGACTTCACAATTAATATGAAATTTAGCTTCAACAAAACAAAAGTGATTGCTACTGTGGGACCAGCCTCTTCAACAAGAGAACAACTTTTAGAACTGATGGTAGCAGGAGTAGATGTTTTTCGCCTCAACTTTTCACACGGAACACACGAAGACCACAAGAAAGTTTTAGATATTATTAGAGAACTCAATCATAAATTTGATGCAAATGTCTGTATTCTTCAAGACTTACAAGGACCTAAAATTCGTGTTGGCGAAATTGAAGGAGGCAAAATAGAACTAACAAAAGGAGAAAAAATCCGAATTACAACAGATAAAGGTGTAGTAGGAACAAAGGAAAGAATAAGTTGCACATACGAAGATTTTGTAAGGGATGTAAAGATAGGAGAGCCTATTTTGATGGATGATGGAAAACTAGAACTTGTGGTTTCAGACAAAGACCAAAATGATGTTATTGCAAAAGTAATTGTAGGAGGAACATTGCGTCCAAGAAAAGGGATTAATTTACCTAATACAAATGTTTCTGCTCCAAGTATGACAGAAAAAGACTTGAAAGATGTGATGTTTGGTATTGAAAATGAAGTAGAATGGATAGCTCTTTCATTTGTTCGTAATGCAAGTGATATGATTCGCTTAAAGGAAATTATTACAAAGCACGAGAGCAAAATGCGAACGATTGCTAAAATAGAACGTCCAGAAGCTGTTACCAACATAGATAGCATTATAGAAGAAGCTGATGCACTTATGGTAGCTCGTGGAGACTTAGGAGTTGAGATAAATGCTGAGGAAGTGCCTGTGGTACAGAAGAGAATTGTACACAAATGCAATGAAGCTGCCAAGCCTGTCATTATTGCTACTCAAATGATGGAGTCGATGATAGAAAACCCTCGCCCTACTCGTGCAGAAACTAATGATGTGGCTAATGCTGTGATGGATGGAGCAGATGCTTTGATGCTTAGTGGAGAAACGGCTGTTGGCAAATATCCAGTAGAAGTTATTAAAAGTATGGTCAAAACCATCAACTCTATTGAAGTCAATGTAGAATCTATTTATCATCAATATTATCCAATTCCAGCTTCTATGACAGATTACACAAGTAAAAGTGTAATTACGACAGCATGTCGTTTGGCTCAGAACGTTCACGCAAAGGCTGTTATTTCGATGACACAATCAGGTTATACAGCATTTCAATTAGCTAGTCATCGTCCAAAAGCAGGTATTTTTATCTTTACATCAAACAATAACTTACTCACAACACTAAATTTAGTTTGGGGAGTGCGTGGTTATTATTATGATAAATTCGTTTCTACCGACCAAACTTTTAAAGACACACAAGAAATTTTAGTAGAAAAAGGACATCTCCAAAAAGGCGACCTCTTTGTCAATACGGCAAGTATGCCGATAGATGAAAAACAGCGTACCAATGTTTTGAAACTTAGCAAGATGGACTAAAAAATAAAAATCAAGATTGGAAAGTAAAAAACACTACCTTTGCAGACCGAAAAGGTGGTGTTTTTCTTTTTTATAGAAAAATACTGAAAAGGGAATACGGTGAATATTCCGTAACTGTACCCGCAACTGTGAATTTGCCTTTAAATTTTTACTTGAACGACGGCTTTAGTCCTCGTTTACGGTTTATTTGAAATAAAAAATTGCATTCTACAATACCACTGCCTATAATAATTTTAGAATTCAGATTTAAGAATAAAATAATCTAAACTCTACAAATCAAAAATCTAAATTGGCTCTAGGTGGGAAGGTTAGCAATTTTCACAAATCAGTCAGGAGACCTGCCTTTTCTGTTATTGTACTTTTGGTTCGGGGATAAACTAAAGTCATTATTCAATTTTATTCTTTTATATATTTTATGTTTACTCGTATTAATGGTTTACGTCCAACTGCTTGGACTTTATTTTTGTATGTTCTTATTTCTACTTTTATTTTTTCTTCGTGTAGTAAAGATGATGAAGATTTAGTAGGAGAATATGCACAAGGTTATTTGGTAGTTAATGAAGGAGTTTTTGGGAAAAATAATGCCACAGTAGGTCATATTTCCAAAAATGAGATGGTTACTCAACAAATTTTTCAAACTGTAAATGGCGACAGTTTGGGAGATAATTTACAATCTGTTTCTATCTTGGGAGATGAGGCATATCTTTTAGTAAGTAATAGCAACAAAATTGAAGTGGTAAACCGTGGAACATTTGAAAGAAAAGCTACCATAACAGGAAATTTTGCAAATCCTCGTTATATGGCTTCTGTTGGAAATAACAGAGCTTACGTTAGTTCGTGGGGGAATTTTGGAAATATTGGCTCAGCCATTTTAGTTGTAGATACCAATACAGAGCAAGTTGTTAGTACGATTGATGCTGGTGCTGGTCCTGAAAATGTGGTTTATTCTCAAAGTGCAAACAAAGTATTTATTGCCAATACATTTGAAAGCAGTATTTCTGTATATGATGTTTCTAGCAATACATTAGAAGCAACTATCGATGTCTCTCCGAACAGTCCTAAAGATATGGTAACAGATAAAGATGGTAAAATATGGGTTACAGCTTCTGCTTTTGGTTCTTCAGAAGGAGCTTTGCACAAAATAAACCCTACTACTAATGCTATTGAAACTACCATCGAATTAAATGCAGGAAGTGAAAATATCGGACAGCAGTTAGCTATCAATCCAGCAAAAGATATTTTGTACTACAACTTTAGCAGTGGAGTTTATGCCTTGTCTATTACAGCTACTACTCAAGCAGCAAGTCCTCTTATTCAAAATGGAGCGTATGGAGTGAGTGTTGAGCCTTCAAATGGTGATATTTGGATAGGAATTGCTAATTTTTCTGCTCCGACAGGAAATGAAGTAATTAGATATGATAGTGAAGGAAACGCAAAAGGAACTTTTACTGCAAGTGCAGGACCTAATGAAGTAATTTTCCTTCCTTAATTTTTTTGTGTGTTCAATTCTTCATATTTGAGGAATTGAACGCACTTTTTTATTAGATGAAGTTGTTTAAGAATAGAAAAAGTACCTTTAATTAGATATAGAATGGGTTTTATCTTATTATTTCTCGTTCAAGTATTATGCTTGGACGCACTTTTTTGTCAGCATATGCTGACGAAAAAGTAAGCACAAGATGGAATCTTGCGCTAGAAAACCATTCTTAAACAAGTTCGATGTATAAAAACTACTAGAGTACTGGACATGAGATAAAAAGTTGTTGGTGTCGCTACGCTAAGAACACCAACGAACGGTATTTTTTCCCTGTTCTGTGGCTCACAGAAAAGCAAATATCTGTTCATGTCCAGTGCTCTAAAAAACTAGACCTATTTTTTGACTAAAGCCACAAACTTTTTACTTTGTGTTTGTATTTTTTAGCAACTAAAGTCTTTTCACTATCTATCAAGGAAAGCATCCTAACAAGGTTTATTGTAGAACAGATTTTGTTAGCAATTAGCTTTTCGTTCTTATACCACAGCATAAATGTAGTTCCTCTACTTGTATATAAATTAATTTTGTAGTCATCTTCTTTGTACGAAAAAAGAATATAATGAGCATCTAAAAGATGAGCAGGAATCTGTTTTTTATCAAGAATATTCAAAATATTTTTGACCACAACATAACGAGTATAATAAATTCCGATACTGGTAAAAAAAGTAAGCCCACCAAATATGATAACCATTCCTAGTAGCTCAGTTTTTTCTATATTTTGATACATTCCTAATCCTATTGAAAGAATCCCCACCACAAAACAAATCATGGGATACTTATTGATAATAGCGTAATTTAATATTTTAGTTTTCATTGATACTTTAAATTTAGCAATTACAAATTAACAAATAATTAATATTAAGTTAATATTAAACTTAGAGTAATACAAGTTATACCCTCAAATTGTTCTATAAATTCTATATTTTACAAGATTTATGCGCTATCTACTCGTTTATTTAGCACAAAATTTGCAATTTTGCAGACTCATTTTAATACAACTCATCCAACAACATATTTTCTATTTTTCTAGCTATGCTTGTTCAAAAACTTCAAAAAGAAATTCAAAACGCCTTTCAATCGCTTTTCAATCATTCATTGTCTTTAGAAGAAATTACGTTTCAACAAACACGCAAAGAGTTTGAAGGCAGTTATACGTTTGTAACTTTTCCATATAGCAGAATTTCTAAGAAGAAACCAGAAGAAACAGCTACACTCTTAGGAGAATTTTTGAAAGAAAATACAGCAGAAGTAAAAGATTTTAATGTTGTGAAAGGATTTCTCAATCTTGTTTTGGAACAGTCTGTTTGGGTAAAAACATTAGTCAATCTTACAGAAAAACCTAGTTGGGAAAGTATAGAGAAAAAAGATGAGAAAGTAATGGTAGAATATTCTTCTCCAAACACCAACAAGCCTTTGCACTTAGGACACCTTAGAAATAACTTTTTAGGGTATTCAGTTTCTGAAATTATGGCTGCCAATGGTAGCGAAGTGATGAAGGTAAACCTTGTCAATGACAGAGGTATTCATATCTGTAAGTCAATGCTTGCCTATAAAAAACATGGAGAAGGCAAAACACCTCAAGATTTAGGCATCAAGGGCGATAAATTGGTAGGAGATTATTATGTAAAATTCAATGATTTATTTAAAGCTGAAGTACAAGAACTTGTAGAAGCTGGGCAACCAAAAGAAAAAGCCGAGAAAGAAGCTCCAATTTTGAAAGAAGCACAACAAATGCTCTTGAAATGGGAACAAGGCGACAAAGAAACTACTGACCTTTGGGCAAAAATGAATGGCTGGGTATATGAAGGTTTTGATGCAACCTACAAGAGTATTGGAGTAGAGTTTGATAAATTCTATTACGAATCGAACACTTATCTTTTAGGAAAAGACATCATTGAAGAAGGCTTAGAAAAAGGCGTTTTCTTTAAAAAAGATGATGGCTCAGTTTGGATAGATTTGACAAAAGAGAAGCTAGACGAAAAACTTGTTTTACGTGGAGACGGAACTTCTGTTTATATTACTCAAGATATTGGAACGGCTGATTTGAAGTATAAAGATTTTCCAATGCAAAAATCGGTGTATGTAGTTGGGAATGAACAAGATTATCACTTTAAAGTTTTGTTTTCAATACTTAAAAAACTGGGCAGAAGTTATGCAGAAGGAATGTATCATCTTTCGTATGGAATGGTAGAACTCCCTGATGGAAAAATGAAGTCAAGAGAGGGAACTGTTGTAGATGCTGATGAGCTTGTAGCTGATATGGTAGAGATGGCAAGAGAAAGAACTGGCGAAGTAGGCAAAATTGATGATTTTACGGAAGAAGAAGCTGAAAACCTGTACAAAATGTTAGCGTTGGGAGCTTTGAAGTATTATCTTTTGAGAGTAGAGCCAAAGAAAAAAATGCTTTTTAACCCTGCTGATTCTATTGATTTTCAAGGAAATAGTGGTGTTTATTTGCAATATACGCACGCTAAAATTTGTGCTATTCTTCGCAAAGCAGATAAGGAAAATATTTCTTATTCTTCTAAGGCTTTTGAAAACTTAAAAGAACTAGCAAATACACAAGAAGAGTTGATTCATTTGCTTTCCGATTATCCAAATTATCTGAACGAAGCAGCTCAAAATTATGCTCCTTCAACGATTGCAAATTATATGTATGATGTAGCAAAATTATATAGTAAGCTCTACGCTGAAATTCCTATTTTTGCCGAGGAAAATGAAGCTAAAAAAGCCTTACTTATTGCAATTTCAAAAACAACAGCCCAAACGTTGAAACATGCTGGTAAACTTCTAGGAATAGAAATGCCAGAAAGAATGTAAACTTTAAAGTTGTTTAAGAATAGACAAATAACCGTCGTTGAGGCTCAAAATGCAGCCGTCAACGAGGATAAAATTCCCTAAACGATGGTTTAAAACCTCGTTTACGGTTGAATAAAACACATTTTTAAACAACTTTTTTGGTTTAAAAACAAAAGTGACCTATTTTAAG
>NZ_JAHDIG010000085.1 GCF_020630935.1 Bernardetia sp. | reverse complement strand
AGTTTTATGGGACAAGATAAGGATGGAATCTTGCGCTAGAAAACCATTCTTAAACGAGTTCGAAGAAAAAAACAGACCTTGACAATAGTTTTTATAAACTAAATTGTACTACTCAACTACTTAAAATAAACTTGGCTCTTTCTGATTTTCTTTATTTGGGTTGTATTTGTTCTCGTGTAAGAGCAACCATTTTTTTCGTTCTAATCCTCCTCCATAGCCTGTTAGCTTTCCATCTTTTCCAATCACACGATGACAAGGAATTATAATGGATATTTTGTTCATTCCGTTGGCAGAAGCAATGGCACGAATTGCTTTTGGGTTTCCCAAATGTTCTGACTGTTCTTGATAAGAACGAGTTTTTCCGTATTCAATCTGATGTAAGCCTTCCCAAACTGATTTTTGAAAATCTGTTCCCACAGGGTCTAAAGCTACTTCAAAGTTAGTGCGTTTTCCTTCAAAATATTCTTCCAGTTCTTTTTTAGCTTGAGTAATATGTCGGTTTTCTCCAGTCAAGATAACTGCATTTTGTCTTTTTTGAAGGTCTGCAAATTCTGTTTCTAGCATTTTTCTGTCTGAAAACTCTAATAAGCAAATTCCTTTTTCAGTAGCACAAACAAACATAGCTCCTAAAGGAGTGGTAAGTCTGCTCATCAAGATAGTAGCTTTTTCTTTGCTGCTCATAGGTGATTTTCCCATTGTTTTTTTGAATGTATAACCAAATCCACTAAGTGATTCGTAGCCCATTTCAAAGGCTGTTTGAGTGGTTGGCTTTCCTTGTTTGAGTTCTTGAAAGGCTGTATTTATTCTGTAAAGTCGTTGATAGGCGTGAAAGGTCATTCCATAATGCTTTTTAAACCATTGACGCACTACTTTTGCACTAATTCCATTTTCTTTAAGACAATAATCTGATATTTTTTCTTTCGGATTTACTTTTACAAGTTCAATCGCTTTTTCAATTTCTTTAGGAGCTTGATTGGCATTTTGTGTAGGCTTACAAATTTTACAAGGACGAAAACCTTCATTCAAGGCTTCTTTAAACGTACTGTAAAATACTACATTTTCTAATTTTGGTTTTCTTGCTCTACAATTTGCAATACAAAAAATAGAAGTTGTTTTCACTCCCACAAAGAAAATTCCTACAAAACGCTCATCTTTATTTACTAAAGCCTTGTAATATGTAGCTATTTGGTTTGAATCTGTAATTTTCATAGAATATGTATTAGCGTAGAAATTAATTTTCTTCAAAGTTCTGAAAATCAGATTTTTGTAGCAACCGAAAAATGGACGAGTATTTTTTATTGCATATTTTTAAAAGTACGAATTATTTTAGTTTTTTACCTTTAAGAGCATTTAAGTAGTAGAGTAGACCAAAATATTAGGGGAAAGTAGTTTTTATTTTGGTATTAGAAAAGGCTTGGTAAGATAAAAGTGCCTTGCTTTTTGAGCGGAAGACAAAAAAACTGTATTTGAAAAAAGTCAAATACAGTTTTTTTAATTGTAAGAAATGTTAGATAAAAAATACTTATCGCTTTTCTACTACATAAACACCAGCAACTTCTGATATTACAGTAATTCCTTGTGCTGGGTCAGTTTCTTCTTGACGATACTCAAGTTCTACAACCATTCTGTTTTGCGTAAGCTCTATGATAGTGCTTCTACCTATTTCATTTCCAGATAATTGATTTTCATTGAATATCAATTCATTTCCTTCTCTTCTCCAGTTTCCTGACTCAAAGAAGTTTTGGAAATCTATTGTGATAGCGAGGTCATCACCATCTTCTATGTCTGGAGCTATTACGATAGAGTAGTCTCCTTGAGTCGTATAAGTATTATTATCGTTGAAAGTAATGCTCATATCAATATTAATTGCTTCAGCAACAAAGGGATTGCCGACTACAAAACCATTTCCATAATCTACTTGAGTACTACCACTATACTGAAAACTTTTTAAATCCCAAGTACCTAAAATACCTAAATTTTCTTCAGATTGTTCTTCTTCATCTTCTCCACAAGAAGTTAGGAATACAACAGAAAGGAGCAATAGAAATAACCAGTTTAGCTTTTTCATCTATAAGTAAGTTTAATGCTGAAAAAAAATAAAGTGTAAATGTACTATTTTGTTGCTTATAAAGCAATTATTACTTGTGGAAATCTTATATTTATATCACCTTTTTGAATTCTTACTATCTTTGCACTTATGAACTTCCAACAATTAGAATATATCATTGCGATTGACAAACATCGCCATTTTGTAAAAGCTGCTGAAGCGTGTTTTGTAACACAGGCAACCCTTAGTATGATGATAAAGAAGCTAGAAGAAGAACTGGAAGTAAAGATTTTTGATAGAAGCAAACAGCCTGTTGTACCTACTGAAATTGGAAAAAAAATAATTTTGCAAGCCAAAGTAACTTTAGGCGAAGCCCAAAAAATAAAAGATTTGGTAAGAGATGAGCAAGATAAAGTTAGTGGAGAGCTTCGTATCGGAATTATTCCAACGCTTGCACCTTACTTATTGCCACTATTTTTGCCAGCTTTTTTAAAAAATTATCCTTTAGTCAGTGTGCAGATTAGCGAACTTACAACGGAGGAAATTATAAAGCGACTTGAACAAAATGAAATTGATGCAGGAATATTGGCTACGCCCTTGGAAAATAAAATGTTGATAGAAAAGCCTCTTTTTTATGAGCAGTTTGTGGTGTACGCTTCAAAAGAAGAAAAGTTTATGAATAAAAAATACCTTTTGGCAGAGGATATTGATGTGAATAGGCTTTGGCTTTTAGAAGAAGGACACTGTTTGCGCTCACAGGTGGTTAATCTATGCGAACTCAAAAGTAAAGAAAAAGAAGTCCATCAGTTGGATTTTGCAGCAGCCAGTATCGAAACGCTCAAAAAGATTGTAGAAATAAACAATGGAATTACGATTATTCCAAGTTTGGCTCTCGCTGATATGAATGAAAAACAACTAGAAAATATCCGTTACTTCAAAAATCCTGCTCCTGTTCGTGAAATTGGATTGGTAACTTATCGTCATTTTATTAAAGAAAAACTATTGCTTGCTTTAGAAAATGAAATAATTAAAGTAATTCCAAAAGACATGAAAACATTAGAGAAAAAAGAAATTTTGAAAATAACATAGCTGTCACAAACCGTCGTTTGGGCTGATAGCTGTAAACGAGCATTGATTTATCCTAAGTAATGAATATTTACTAAAATTTTACACATACGTTTTTCTCTTCTGTAAAGAAATGTAAAGCCTCATAACCTCCTTCTCTTCCTACTCCAGACTGTTTTGTGCCCCCAAAAGGTGTTCTCAAATCTCTTAGTAGCCAAGAGTTTATCCAAACAATTCCTGTTTCTAATTTGGCAGCCACTCGGTGAGCTTTTGATAAATTTTGTGTCCAAACAGATGCTGAAAGTCCGTAAGGTGTAGAGTTGGCAAATTCTATAGCTTCATTTTCATTTTCAAAAGGAATTAGTGTAGTTACTGCACCAAAAATTTCCTCTTGATTAGTTCGGCAGTAGGCTGGTAGGTTTTCTATGACAGTGGGCTCAATGAAAAAACCATTTTTGCATCTTTCAGGTAATTTTTCGCTATCTACTTTCTGTCCTCCTGTCAATAGTTGCCCTCCTTCTTGTTTGGCTAATTCTATATATGACAAAACTTTGTCTTGATGTACTTTTGAAACAGTTGCTCCTTGGTCTGTATTTTTATCAGTTGGGTCACCTAGTTTCAATGTTTTGACTTTTTCTACAAACTTGGCTTTAAATTCCTCATAAATAGAATCTTCTATCAAAATTCTTGAACCACACAAGCAAATTTGTCCTTGATTGGTAAAGGCTGCCCTAACGGCTGTGTGTACGGCATCTTCCAAATCTGAATCTGCAAAAATAATAGTAGCATTTTTTCCCCCTAGTTCTAAAGATAGTTTTTTAAACATGGGAGCTGCTACCGAAGCAATCGTTTTTCCTGTTTGTGTTCCTCCAGTAAAAGAAATAGCTTTTATGTCTGGATGAGCCACAATAGATGCTCCTGCCCTATGTCCATATCCGTGAATGATATTTAATACTCCATCAGGAAAGTTTATGGCTTGACAGGCTTCTGAAAGCAAATAAGCTGTATAAGGAGTTAGTTCAGATGGTTTGGCAATCACACAGTTTCCACTAGCTAAGGCTGGGGCAATTTTCCACGTAAACAAATACAATGGTAAGTTCCAAGGCGATATACAACCCACTACGCCCAACGGCTGACGCAAAGTATAATTTAAAACGTTTTCAGAAGTGTGAAAGGCTTCTTCTTTGTCGTGTAGAATAGCAGTAGCAAAGAAAGAAAGATTTTGAATAGCACGAGGAATATCTATCGAACGAGAAAGAGAAATAGGCTTGCCATTGTCCTTAGTTTCTGCTTGTGCAAATTTCTCCAAATTATTTTCTATATAATTTGCTAGTTTTAAGAGCCATTTTGAGCGAAAATTTGCATCTGCCGAAGACCATTTTGGAAATGCTGCTTTGGCTGCTTCTACGGCTAAGTTTATATCGTTTTCATCCGAATCTGCAACCAATGAAAAAACCTCTCCTGTGGCTGGATTTATATTTTCTATATAATTATCAGAAAAAGGATTGATAAAATCGCCTCCTATGTAGTTATTCAATTTTTTCATAGAGCTTTATATTTTTTTAAGTATCGTTTGCTGTTCTGTGAGTTACAGAACAGGGACAAGAAACCATTTTTGGTGTTTTACGCATAGTGACACCAATGATTTAGCATCCGTTTTTATTACTCAATGACTTTCTGATTATGACTATTTACAAAAAGAATATCTGAAATATCATTATACCCAGTAAATACGCTTTCACCTTCTTCTTTCACTTGCTTGTCGTTGAGTCCGATAAGTGTAAGGTCTGCCGATTTAGATTTTTCATTGATGATTTGCTTCATACTTTTCCCTCGCTGTGCAATCAGTTCGACATTGGTAGCAGAGATAGGCAAACGTCCCGACTTTATAAGTTCTATGAGTTTGTCTCTTTCTGTTGCAATATCAGAATCTGGGTAAACGGCTTTTAGTTTAATATCAGCATCTTTCCAGTCTCTGTGTCCGACAATCACATACGCCAAAAGAATCATTAGGTTAGCATTTTGGAAACTATGGCGAGTAATCCAAATATTAATACTTTTCTTAAAACCAAAATTTCTTTCAGAAGTCGCCAAAACACAAACATCAAACGAAGTAGCTTTTATCAGAGGATAGTTATCTATAATTCCTTTTATGTTGTCAAGATTATTTTTGCTAAACTCTAATAAGAACATATTATTTTCCAATCCAGAAACACCAGGGAGTTGCAAAACCTGTGCGATAGAAGAAGTTACAGACGGACTAACCAGTGTGTCTATATAGACATTACTTTTCGTTTTGGAAGCCATCTGGATAATCTCCTTTTTTGTTTCTTTGGCTATGATATTGGTTTCTTTTGATAGAAAACCTTGAATATAATGAATATATGTACCAAATCCGTAACGATGTGAGAGCCAGCGCAACATATTGAAGGCACTTTGGCGACGGAAAAAGTCTTGTGAAAGACAGACAATAGCTGGATTCCACTGGTTGTTTTGTTCGTCTTCTCGTTTTTGTAAAAATACCCTAAGTTCTCTATTGATTTGAAATATTGCTCCTTGAAAAAGATATACAATACCTGTGCTTTTCTTACGATATTGGCTCATAACTATATGTAAAACGACCATAGAAACTAAAGAGATAAATGCGTAAGTCGCATTCATACTAAACATCATAAAAACACAAGCTACTGCGCCTAGAAGCGAAATATACCATTTGGAACGGAATGTAGGACGATAAGAAGTATCGCCAGAAAGATGTTCTAAAAATGAAATCATACAAATAGTACCATACGTTACCATAAAAAACATGGAGATAATTTCGGCAACAGCATTCACATCACCAGCAGCAACAAAAACAAGAGCAATAACTGAAGTAACAAGTGTAGAGTTGAAAGGCTCTGCTTTTTTTCCTTTTCCCTTTGCCAGCCATTTGTTCATGTTTTGAGAAGGGAAAGCATCATCGTTAGCTAAGGCTTGTAAGGTTCTTGGAGCAACCAAAATAGAACCTAGTGCAGAAGAAGCTGTGGCAGCAGCCAAACCAACTAAGATAATAGGTCCCCAAAGGGCAATTTTTTGCATAATGAGTTGGTCGCCATTCAAATCTTGTGGAGAAGCCGAAACATATAATTTCCAAACAATAAAGCCATACACTATCATCCCTGCAAAGGTAGCAGAGAGTGTTCCTAATGGAATAGATTTTCTAGGACTTTTCAAGTCTCCAGAAAGTCCCACACCTGCTGTCATTCCTGTAAAGGCAGGAAAACAAATCGCAAAAACCTTGAAAAAACTATCTCCATTACTTAGGGAATGACTCCAGCCCACTATATCAGCATCAAAATCATAGGGTGTTTCTCCAGCAAAAAACATTATTAAGGAGACAAAAAGCAGTGCCACAACAAAATAAAGAGCCTTAACTCCCAAATCTGCTCCCTTGGTAGAAACCATCAAGATAAGAAGCAAAAGAGCTGGAATACTAATCAAACGGTCTTGTATAAAGAATAACAAATGATTATCAATGATAAAAGGAAGTGTTCGCAAATATTCTAAAAGAGGCTGAAAGGCTTGAGCAAATGCAATAATATAGAAAGCAACACTAATAGCTTGAGACAAATAGAGTGCAATTCCGATAGTTGCGCCTATATTCAGACCAAAAGAACGAGAAACGATATAATATTCTCCTCCACCTTCTACTTTTTGGTTGGTCGCAATTTCAGCAATTGCCATTGCTGTCGGAATGGTTACGATATGTCCGAGCAAAATAATTCCAATAGACCCTAAGAGTCCGACATTTCCAACAGCATAGCCAAAACGCAAAAACATAACTGCTCCCAAAATAGTGGAAATAGCTGTAAAAAATACAGGTGCTGTTCCAAACCCTTGTCCTTTGACAAGTTGTTGAGAGTCTTGTTTGATGGCAGGAAGGGAAGTTGTAGTTTGTTTTGACATTTAAATTGATATATTATTTTTAATCAGAGGATAGAACATGAACTTTAATACTATTTCATACTGATTTGTCGGTACAATACTCTGAAAAGAATGTATAAGATACAAGTATTTTTTACTTTAGTTATTACTTTTCTGTAAAGATACTGTTTTGAAAAATTATCTTTTATTTTTCAGCATTTTCAACAAGTTAGCAATATACTAAACACTTTTTAATTCTATTTGTATAGATTTGTACACGAACATAGAACACATAAACCTATAATTACCAATAAAATAAAAAATGAATTGTTTATTACTAGACCTCTTTCTTGATGAATCAGAATACGATACAGGTAGGCATTGATGCAATGTCTTTTTATGTTCCTCATATTTACTTAGACTTAGAAACATTAGCTCCCTCACGCAATTTAGACTACGAAAAATTAAGTAAAGGCTTAGGCGTATTGAAAATGGCTCTTCCAGATGTAAATGAAGATGCAGCAAGTATGGCAGCCAATGCTGTTTGGAAACTGATAAAAGAATATAATCTAAACCCAAAAGATATTGGAAGACTTTATGTAGGGACAGAATCTGGACTAGATGGCGCAAAGCCTATTGCTACGTATATTTTGGGAATGCTCAACCAAAAATTACAAGAAGAACACAAAAAAGAACCAAACACAGAATTTTTTGAAAATTGTGATGCCTTAGATATGACTTTTGCTTGTATTGGTGGGGTAGATGCACTTCAAAATACATTGGATTGGGCAAGAGGGAATAAAAATCGTATCGGTATTGTAGTAGCTACTGATTATGCAAAATATGAAAAAAACTCGGGTGGCGAATATACTCAAGGTGCAGGTGCTGTGGCAATGCTCGTCAAGCAAAATCCAAGACTGATAGCTATCAACGATATTTGGGGCGTTTCTACGAAGAGTGAACACGATTTTTTTAAACCCAATTTTAGTGAAACTCCTGTCTTTGACGGACAATTTTCAAATTCTTGTTATCAAAACCGTTTGCATGACGCTTATTTTTCTTTTAAAAAACAGGCTGTAAAAGAAGGTTTGTATAATGAAAATGATATTCTTTCAGAAAGGTGGAATAGCCTAATTTTTCACTTGCCGTATGCGTTTCACGGAAAACGTATGTTTAGTCAGATTTTTACTAAAGAACGCTTATTTTTGACAGATAAAAGTAGAAGAGAAGGTTATTTAGAACGATTTGGTATTTCACAAGAAAATTTATATTCAGAGCCAAAAGAATTATTTAAAAAGGTGGCTAAAACAGATTCGTACAGAATCTTTGTTAAAGAAAAGATTGAAACAAGCCAACTTGCTTCTTCTCATATTGGAAATATGTACACAGCTTCTATTTTTATGGCTCTGATGAGTTGTTTGGAAATGAAAAAGGAAATGTTATTTAAAGGAGAAAAGTTAGAAGGACAAAAAATAGGCTTTTGCGCCTACGGAAGTGGTTCAAAATCAAAGGTTTTTGAGGGTGTTTTACAAAAAAACGCCATAGAAATTATAGAAAAGTTTAACGTTTTTTCTACGTTGAAAAATAGAAAAGCCATTAGTTTAGAAGAATACGAAGCGTTACACGATAAAAAACACACTTTTCCTCTCAACGGAAGCAATGGAAATTTTATTCTTTCTGAAATCAAGAGTGAGCCAAAAGTATTGGCAGATGCTCGTTTTTATGCGTATCAAGAATAAAAAGGATAAATATATTTAAGAAGAAGATAGTAAAATCAGATATTTCCTAGATTTGTACTCTTTTTACCACCAACATCGTTGTATAAAAAAACTTTTAAAAGGTTATCTAAAGTTATAAATCACGTTTTATCAAGACTATGCATCTAAAAAACAGGAAATATTCTGCTTCTTATTTTTTCTTTGTCATCATTACGACATTATTCTTTCTTTACGAACAAACTCTTTTTGCTCAAACACCTTGTTTTGATGTTTCGAATGTAAAAGGGTGTGCGCCTCTTACAGTTAGCGTTACTGACTGTTCTGGTGCAGACCCTGATTTGGTTTTTTACCGTTTTGGAAGTACTGCTGTGCAAAGAGAGACCGTTTTTACCTTTCAACAAGCAGGGACTTATTCTATTTCTCAACTTATCAATACAGGAGGCGAAGGAGGTGATTCGGTAAGAAGAGAAAATATTATTCAAGTTTTTGAGCCTAAAATCGTTGATTTTGAGGTTATTCGTTGTGCTGATAAGAGAATAAGGGTACAAATCAATGAAGATTACTACGATTCTTATAAAATAGATTTTGGTGATAATCAGTCTTCTATAATAGGAGATAATGAATTTGCAGAGCATACGTATTCTACAGAAAGGGAGTTTACTATTACAGTAAGAGGACTTTTTGAAGGAGGAGCAGAAAACTGTACACCAAACAGCAAGACCATAACACCAGTTGGTGCGCTTGTGCCTCCACAAGTAAGCCGTTTTGAAGTTTTTGAAAACGGCACTGCAAAAGTTGATTATACACTACAAACAGATTTGCCTCACACTTTAGAGATTCAGACACCTACTGGTTTTGAAGAGGTTAGTAGTCTTGAAACAAGTTCTACTAGCTTTACCATACAGAATGTTGTACAAAATGGAGTATATCGCATTTCAGTTCAAGATATTTGTACAAACCAAGCAGCAAGTTCAGAATTGTTTTATGTTTCTGATGTTTCCCTAATAGGAGAAGAAGATTATATAGATGTACGTTGGAATAAAGCAACAGGAGTTGATGCGTCTGAATTTGTAAATTATAGCCTTTTTAAAGATGGAAATATAATTTTTGATACAGAAGAGATTGCTATAAATCAAACCTCTGATGAAGATGTAGTGTGTAAGGTTACATATTGCTATCAACTAGAAACTGAATTTTCATCTGGATTGAAAATTATTAGTCCTAAAAGATGTATTTTAGCTGCATCAAATGCTATTCCTCCTGCTGTTTTTGATGTTTATGCCAGCTTTACGCCTACAGGTCAAGTTGATTTAAGGTGGTCGTATCCTGTTGGAAAAGAGGGAGTTGTAATTACTGGAACAGAAATTACTAGACGAAATAATAAAGGAAATGAAATTATTTATACTATCAATTCATCCGATTCTACTTTTCAAGATAGAGCTATTGATATGAATGAAGTTCCTTATTGTTATTCTATTTCTTATAAAAATGCTTGTGATTTGACTTCAGAACCTAGTTCTTTTATTTGTCCTATTATTTTAAAAATGGAAGGTAGTACAGATGAACAAGAAGGTGTGTTATATTTTGATTGGACAGCATTTCAAGGCGAAGAGACAAATAATTATGTATTAGAACAAACCGATTCAATAGGAAAAGCACCTTTCAACACGCAATCCGTTTCTAGCTTTGGTAGTTATAGTCTTGATATTGAAAGCCAACAGAATCAAACCAGTTATGTCAGAGTACGTGCAAATTTGGGAGATTCTATTACCTATTCAAATACTATTCGCATAGATTTCCAATCTTTTGTCAATTTTCCAAATGCCTTCACCCCTAATGGAGACAATCTGAATGATAGTTTTGGCGTACAAGCTAAATTTATAAAAGAATTTGATATGCTTATTTTTAATCGTTGGGGAGAGGCTGTTTTTAGAACAAATGATATAAATACTCGTTGGGACGGAAGGTATAGAAATGGGTTTGCTCCTGCTGGAGAATATACATTGAAAATAGTGGCAACTGACCAGCGTGGTAGAGAATATGTCTTTACTGAAATGATAAAATTGATAAGGTAGTGTTAGGCTTAATTCTTTAAACCACATAGGCACATAGAGCCTTGTTCTGTGACTCACAGAACAAAAATTATATTTATTATTCTCTTATCTCTTTCTTATAGTTCTCATGATAAGAACTCCAACAGAGCAAGCAAGCGTAATACAAGCCAACGCAAAAAGAAGACCTTTATCATTTTGTACGACAATACCCAAGACAAAAATATGAGCAGCAATTGCTCCTAGCATTGTTAGGATAGCTCCTAAAGCTCCTAAACGGCGAGTTTTGGGTATCAAGATTAAGATGGCTACTACAAGTTCGAAAAAACCAGCCATATATCTTCCCCAAGGCTCAACCTCTAATTGATTAAAAATCCATACCGATTCTGCAGCTCCTCCAAATTTGAAATAAAGTGTTTGAAGAAGAATTATAGCTACTACAATAGATAAAATGCCTTCAATTGTTTTTTGCATTAATTTTTAGTCTTATTATAAAGTGTTTTGTGTTGATTTAGGAAATACAATATAACAATTTTTTGAATTACGATTGTGTATCTTTGCTTGAATTACATCATACAATTTTAGTTTTATACTCTGAAACAATACTTTAATTTCAAAATGAGACAATTATTTTTTCTACTTTGTTTACTTGCTCTGACTTCTACTGTTTTTGGGCAATCTGTAACACAAAAAGAAGCAAACGAAATAAACAAGACCTTCAAAAACCAAGAAAAGGCTTGGAACAAGGGTGACTTAGAAGGTTTTATGAACAGCTACTGGGAGTCTGATTCGCTCAAGTTTATTGGAAAAAATGGCATTACATACGGCTATAACGCAACATTAGATAGATATAAAAAGTCTTACCCCGATACAGAAACCATGGGAAAACTTAGCTTTGATATTCTGTCTATGGAAAAGCTAGGAAAGAAACATATTTTTGTTGTGGGAAAGTGGTATCTGAAAAGAGAAGCAAAAGAAGATGTAGGAGGACACTTTACACTCGTGTGGAAAAAAATAAATGGAAAGTGGGTCATCGTTTCAGACCATTCTAGCTAAAAAGTAAACGAGGATTGAAGTCTTAAATATCGGTTTCAATCCTCGTTTATGGTTATAATTAAAAGTTGCCTATACCTTTTCAGCCTGTACTAAATTTTCTTTGACTAAATATTCAGCAATCTGAACAGCATTTGTAGCTGCTCCTTTTCTAAGGTTATCTGCCACAATCCACATATTGAGCGTATTTTCTTGGCTTTCATCTCTTCTCAAACGCCCTACAAAAACTTCGTCTCTGTTATGTGAATGAATCGGCATTGGATATTCTAATTTGCTTACATCGTCTTGTAAGATAATTCCTTCTGAATTTCTTAGAATTTCACGCACTTCATTCAAATCAAAATCATTTTCAAACTCTACATTCACAGATTCTGAGTGTCCTCCCATTGTTGGAATACGAACAGCTGTAGCCGTAACGTTGATAGAGTCGTCTCCCATTATTTTTTTTGTTTCCAAAACCATTTTCATTTCCTCCTTTGTATATCCATTGTCTAAGAAAACATCGATATGAGGAAGAACATTTAAGTCAATAGGATAAGGATAGACTTTCTTTGCTTCTTCTCCTTTGCGCTCGCTCATCAGTTGGTCGACAGCAGCTTTTCCTGTTCCTGTAACTGACTGATAGGTTGAAACTACCACACGCTTGATTTTGTATTTTTTGTGCAATGGAGCAAGAGCAACCACCATCTGAATAGTAGAACAATTTGGATTGGCAATGATTTTATCATTTTCACTCAAATCTTGAAGCTCGTGAGCATTTACTTCAGGAACAACCAATTTATACTTTGGATTCATTCTCCAAGCTGATGAGTTATCAATCACAATCGTTCCTTTTTCTGCAAATTTTGGTGCAAATTCCAAAGAAACTGAGCCTCCAGCCGAAAAAATAGCAATATCTGGAACAGCATCAATAGCTTCTTGCATACTATGCACACGATACGACTTTCCATTGAATTCAATCTGGTTTCCTACTGAGCGTTCCGATGCCACAGCAATAAGTTCAGATACTGGAAAGTGGCGATTTTTCAAGACTTCTAACATTTGAGTACCGACAAGTCCTGTCGCTCCAACAACAGCAATTTTCATTTTTTATATTGGTTTATGGTAAACTGTATAGTCTTTCTACACAAAAATTATGAGCAAAAATAAGGTTTTGCAACTTACTTTTGTTCTCAAAAACTGATTTAGTAGTGTTTTTTTAAATAAATTATCAAATACTATGGCTAAGCCTAAAAAATCTAGGTGTTTAAAGCGATAAATTGGTAGTTCTTTGTAAAATAGGTCAGTTTATTGTAATTTCGTTCCGAATTTCATAACTTCTATTCTAAGAAAACAAAAAACTCTCAGAAGTTCTTTATTATGGTAATAATAAAAAAATACTTCTGTCAAATATAAACCAAAAAAATGGACAAACTCTCATACCTTTCTAATGCTGAAAATGCTTATATCGATGGTCTGTATCAAGACTATAAAAAGGATGCTAATTCGGTAGATGCAAGTTGGCAACGATTTTTTGAAGGCTTTGAATTTTCAATGACCGACTATAATACCGAAACAGGAGAAACCATCAAAACCAACGGTAGCCCAAGCAAAGCAAATGGAGCAGCTATAAACAACGGATTTGAAAGTTCGCTTCCTGCTGACATAGATGAAGATAAATTAAAACAAGAAATTTCAGTCAAAAAACTTATCGACGGCTATCGTTTGCGTGGACACTTACAAGCTAAAACTAATCCTGTTCGTCCTCGTAGAGATAGAAAAGCTCGTTTAAAATTAGAAGATTTTGGTTTTTCAGAAGCTGATTTAAACAAAAAATTTAGAGCAGGAAACGAAATTGGTATCGGAGAGGCAACACTACAAGAAATCATTGATAGATTAAAAATGATTTATGAGAGTGGAATTGGCTTTGAGTTTATGTCTATTCGTGAACCCGATGTTAAGTATTGGTTCAGAAAAAAGGTAGAGATAGATTATCCAAAATTCAAATTAGACCACAGCCAAAAAGAACGTATCTTACAAAAGCTCAATGAGGCATCTGTTTTTGAAAACTTTTTGCATACCAAATATTTAGGACAAAAACGTTTTTCTTTAGAAGGAGGTGAATCTACAATTCCAGCTCTTGATGCTATCATCAATGAAGGAGCAAAGTTAGGTGTAGAGGAAGTAGTTATCGGAATGGCTCACCGTGGTCGTCTGAACGTGCTTGTAAATATTATGGGCAAAACGTATGCTCAAGTATTCAATGAGTTTGAAGGCAATGTATCTGATGAACTTTTAGGTTTAGGAGATGGTGATGTAAAATATCACATGGGATATTCTTCACAAGTTACCACACCAAGTGGAGAAAATGTATATTTGCGCCTTGCCCCAAACCCTTCTCACTTAGAGGCAGTTGCGCCAGTTGTGCAGGGCTATACTCGTGCTAAGTTGGATTATATGCATGAGAGTGATAAGAAAAAAGCTCTTCCTATCATCATTCACGGTGATGCTGCACTTGCAGGGCAAGGAATTGTCTATGAAGTAGCTCAAATGTCCGAACTAGAAGGTTATGAAGTGGGTGGAACAATCCATTTTGTTATCAATAATCAAGTTGGTTTTACAACAGATTTTTATGATGGTCGTTCTTCAAATTATTGTACAGATATTTCTCAACTTACTGAAACACCAGAAATTCATGTCAATGGCGACGACCCAGAAGCTGTTGTGTTTGCTGTAAAATTAGCTACTGAATATCGTCAGAAATTCCATAAAGATGTCTATGTAGATATGGTTTGTTATCGTCGTTATGGACACAATGAAGCTGATGAGCCTAAATTTACACAACCTCATTTGTATAACTTAATTGGAAAACATCCTAATCCAAGAAAATTATATATTGAAAAACTGACAAAAGAGGGTGAGATTACTAGCAAATTGGCTAAGGATATGGAAAAGTCTTTTAAAAAAATGCTTCAAGAGCGTTTAGATGATGTCAGACAAAAGCCATTACCTTACGAATATCAAGAACTAGAACAGGCTTGGAAGTCTATGCGCCGTTCGGAAGCAGAAGATTTTGATGTATCGCCAGATACTTCCATTACGCAAGAACACATTGATAAAGTAGGAAAAACCCTTACCACTATTCCAGAAGGATTTAATGCCCTCAAGCAGATTGATAAACTTCTTTCTGAAAGAAATCGAATGTTTTTTGAAGATAAAGTTTTAGACTGGGCAAGTGCAGAACTTTTAGCGTATGGCTCTGTAATTTTGGATGGACACACTGTCCGTTTTACAGGTCAAGATGTACGTAGAGGAACATTCTCACATCGCCATGCTGTTTTGAGTGATGCAGAAACTAACGAAACCTACAACAATCTAAACCATTTAGGAGAAGATTTACCAAAGTTTGAAATCTATAATTCACTTCTTTCAGAGTATGGTGTTTTAGGTTTTGAATTTGGTTATGCAATGGCAAATCCGAATGCTCTGACGATTTGGGAAGCGCAGTTTGGAGATTTTGCTAACGGAGCGCAAATTATGATTGACCAGTTTATAACCAGTAGTGAAACAAAGTGGCAGCGCACAACAGGTTTAGTAATGCTTTTGCCTCACGGTTATGAAGGACAAGGACCAGAACACTCTAATGCACGTCCAGAGCGTTTCTTACAGCTTTCTGCTGAATATAATATTATTGTCGCTAATGTTACCAAGCCTGCCAATTTCTTCCACTTGATGCGTCGACAGCTCGCTTGGAACTTCCGTAAGCCTTGTGTATTGATGTCGCCAAAATCACTTTTAAGACATCCAAAAGTAGTTTCTCCGATTGAAGATTTTACTCATGGAAAGTTTGAAGAAGTTTATGGAGATGATTATGCAGATAAGAAAAAAGTAAAGCGTGTTTTGCTTTGTTCTGGTAAGGTATATTATGATTTGCTAGAAAGACAAGAAAAAGATGAACGTAAAGATGTAGCTATTGTTAGAGTTGAACAACTTCATCCGTTCCCTAAGAAGCGTATTTATGAAGAATTAGGTAACTACAAGAAGAATGTAGAAGTTGTGTGGGTACAAGAAGAGCCAGAAAATATGGGAGCTTGGTTATTTGTATTGCGTATGCTTTATAAAGAATGGGTAGAGGAAAAACGCCCTACTCTGCAAGTGGTTTCAAGAAAGGCAAGTGCTTCTCCTGCAACGGGTTATTCTAAAATCCATGCCAAAACACAGCAAGCCATCATTGATGAAGCATTTGATGTGAAGTAATAATTTATATGTTTTTATACATAAAAAGGCTATTTCCTGAAAACGGAATAGCCTTTTTTTGATGGTGCAGCATTTTTTTTAAAACCTCCGTAAGGACATTGAAATATATTCTAATTAACCTACTTTATAATTTTCAATGAAAAATCTAAATTTCTTATCAGTCATAGTAAAAATAGGCTTATGTATTACTCTAGTTACTATTTTTTCAAGTTGTGATACATGTGGAGATACTGAATGCTTTACACCTGCCGAGCCATTTTATTTCCAATTAATAGACAAAGAGACAAATGAAAACTTATTAGAGAACGGAACATATCTACTTTCTGATGTTCGTATCAAATCATTAGCAAGGAATGAATTACATCTTTTAGAATTAGATTCAGTTGAGATAAATGGACAGAAAGAGTTAGTTTTGATGGATGCTGAGATAGGCTGGGAGCCAAATCGTGAAAATAAAAATTATACATTGATTCTTGCTGACTCATTAGAATTTGATTTTGTGTATGAAACAGAAGAACGAAAAGGAGAGTGTTGTACTTTTTATGATGTAATGGAAGTTAGCTCATCTGATATGGAAATCAATAAAACTGATTCAGAATTTGGGTTTTTATATAAATTGGGATTGTAGGTGAACAGTACTCCAAAATTTACTATTCCTTAAAAGACAAAAACACACCTTTTTTAGTTAAAAAGGTGTGTTTTTAGTTAT
>NZ_JAHDIG010000084.1 GCF_020630935.1 Bernardetia sp. | reverse complement strand
GGAAATATTTACACAAATATTAGATGCTCTTGAGACATTAGCAAGTCTCTCAGTCCTACTGTACCCTATTATTAAGAAAGTTAGGGCTAATAAGAATGATGAATCTCCAAAACAACTAGAGTAATTAAAACAAAACCTCCAAAATGGTAAACTTACTATTTTGGAGGTTTATTTTTTATATTAAAGGAATAGGAATATCATCATCATCAGAATAGCCAAATTTTGAAATTTCGTCTATTGAAACTAATGTACGAACATCAAACCTTGCACTCTGGAGTATTTTTTTCTTATCGTGCCAAACGCACAACGCCGTATTATCGCTTACATCCAAGTCTTCTATGGTCATTGGAGTACCACTACTTTTGAGTCTGACAATATCACCAATTTTAAAATCTTCCATTAGGCAAAAAGTTTTTGTGTGATTTATCAAACAAAGGACGTGCGAATGTTTCTAATCCAACTAATAATTTTAGATTGGACTGGAATAACTCTAGCTTAGTAACGATTTCTTCAGTTTTTGCTTCTTGACTATCAGCATAGGAAATGATACTTTCCATATCGCTTTGAAGGATTAGGAAACGAGACTGGTCAGAAAAATAATTTTCTAGTGTGGTATATAGACCGTCTCTACATTTTTCACGCTCATAGATAACTTTATCTTGAGGTACGCAATTACAAGGCTGCATTTGTCTATATGCAGTCTTTTCGTTATTTTTGTCTTGCATTTGTTTTGCATTTAAACGTGGAACATGTAGCCTATGATAATGCTTTGGTCGGCTATCGTAGGCTTTTTTTATCTGAAATTTAATTGTCAATTTCTACATTTTTCAAATCTTCTATCATTTCTTTGATAGACTCTTCTACTATTTTTCTTTGACTTTCTGTAAGTCTTTGTCCATTGACTTGACGAACTTTTACAGAAAAAGACGAACGACTAACCCCAATTTTATTTGCTAAAATTGTTTGATTCAGTCCCCATTTATATATTAGTTCGCTTAGTTTCATAGATCAAATATATAAACAATTCATTTTAAAAACAAATCGTAACTAAAAGTTTTTAGAGAAATAATATTAATTGTTTCCTTAGTTCAAATAATCTTATTATTTTAGCTAAGTCCTATCAATTAATATTAAAACTAATGATAATTACTGATTTTCAATCAATTCAAAAGAGCTCTGAACTATTCCTAAGAGATAGTCCATCAAATCCTTTTTATAATAAAAATGTTTTTTTTACACAAAATCTAAAAGCAAATAAACACATAGAGTTCCAAATTATTGGAAATTTAGGAGGCTTTGCTAATGACAGAGAAATAGATTACAACACTGATTATATTATTGTCTCTGATACGTTAATGGAAGGTTTAAAAAATAATTTTATTCACGAAAAATTAGAAGAAATACAAAAAATTTTTGACGAAAAGCCAGACAAATATTATAAAATAAAAATAGTTTCAGAAAGTGCATTTTTGCAACATATTAAAAAACGTTGTGAGAAAGGTAGTGATCAAGTTACTTTAAACCTAATAAATAGGACTAATGAATAATTTTGTTGCTATTGATGTAGAAACAGCTAATCCAGACTTTTCTAGTATTTGTCAAATTGGAATTGCTCATTTTGAAAATGGAGAAGTTGTAAAAAAATGGAGTAGTTTAGTCAATCCAGAAGTATATTTTGATTCTTTCAATACTGGCATTCATAACATAAATGAGAGTGATATAAAAGATACTCCAACTTTTAAAGACTTGTATCAAGAAATTTCGGAGCAAATAAAAGATAAAATAGTTGTTCATCATACGGCTTTTGATAAGATTGCTATCAATAGAGCTTGTCAAAAATATGAACTAGAAATTATTGATGCTCAATGGTTAGATTCATCTATTGTAGTAAAAAGAACGTGGACACAATTCGCACGACAAGGATATGGACTAAGTAATATGGCTGATTTTTTAGGTTTAGAATTTAATCATCATGATGCTTTGCAAGATGCTACTATGGCTGGAATAATTGTCAATAAGGCTTGTTCTGAACTTGAAATAGATTTGTCCACAATGATAGAAAAAACAAAATATATCAGTAGAAGTGGTTCAGTAAAAAAAATAGAATTTGAAACAAACAAAAACGGACAACTATTTGGCGAAACTATACTTTTTACTGGAGCTTTGTCAGTCGCTAGAGTAGAAGCCGAACGTATGGCATCTGAAATAGGTTGTGCTATTGCAAAATCAATGAATAAGTCTGTTACTCTGTTGGTTGTTGGAATACAAGACGAGCAAAGACTATCAGGATTCAAAAAGAGTTCGAAGCATAGAAAAGCAGAAGAACTAATCAGCAAAGGAGCATCTATTCAAATCCTGTCAGAAGACGATTTTTTGGAATTGTATAATTCTTCTAAGGAATAGCCAAATCTTTTACATTTTCCATTGAACTTTCAAATAATAGAATACCTATGAAATAGTATCTTGTTATTCGTTTTTTGGGAATGTCTGAATTAGTAGAATAAACTCCTTGTATCTTCGTTACTTTTCTAAACATAATAATTTTTTGGATTTGGTTAAATAACAAAAAACGTCTTATTTGATTAGAATAAATAGGACGTTTTTCTTTACATTTATTTTAACATTCTCATAAATATTCTTTATCTTTATCATATGGAAAATAAAGAAGCAAAGCATTACAAAATTGAAACTATTGAGGATATTATCAACTGTACAAATGAAGGTAATATTGATAATTTCTTGGTAGATTTTAAACACTTTTTACAATCGGTGCATATGTATAAGAGTGCTTTTAAGGCTTTTGGTGTAGAAGATGCTCTGAGTTATGAGGGGTTTACTTGGATAGACGATGGAGAGCATAAACAGAATGTTACACTACAAGCTAGAGAAAAAATATGAGCTACTACAAAAACCCCTACGAAGAAAGAGGCAAAAACAATATTATTGCTGGTGCAATATTCCTTTCTGTTTTTGGAATAGGATATTTTATTTATAGGATTGTTATATTATTTTGGTTTGGCTTTTTAAGTATTTAAAAAAAACGGGGAAAATTTTCCCCGTTTTTTAGAATATATCTGTTTGCCCTGTTCTGTGCTGTTTTTCCCTCGTCTCTTTTTGTGTGATAGAATCAAAAGCTGCTTCCTTCATTTCGGCTTCTCCTTCTACTTCTGCCATATTATTGAGCTGTGTTCCCTCCTCAAAAAAATGCTTCCAACTGCGTTTCATTGCCCTGCCTTTGTGTGTATGTTTGTCATAAGCAAAGTTTGGAACTGGTCGTTTTTCATTGTCATGAGTATTCCAAAAATAGATAAGCGTATTATCTATAACTCTACTCTTTTTGGCTCTACAAATCATCAAAACAGCGTGTGTGAGAAAAAGCCGTTCGGGTTGGTGTTTGTCGTCCTTCTTTTTCTTTTGTTCTTTATAGTTCTGATAAAGGGCGTGTATGTTGGCTGCAATGTTTGGCTCTGCTAATCCAATATCCTCACTAGCTATTATTCTGATGCGTTTCCAAAGATATTCGCCATAGTTGGAATTGAATATTTCCACCGTCCAGTACATAGCTTCTTTTTCCAATCCACGACGGACAGACTTCTGAAATGCAGAAGCACAATCGAATAAAGAATAGCCTTTGTTTGTTGTTATTTTGTGCATAATTTTTTGTATGTTTGTAGTCCTCATGTTTTAATTTGAAATGATTAAATACATGAGTAATTGGTTAGGGGTTGTAGGAGTACAACCCCTTTTTTATTGTTATTTAGTTTGATTTAAAATGTAATCGGCTGCTTTTTGTGCTTTTGCTGCTGATTGAAAAAAGAACTTGTGATTGTCTTTTAAGACTTTGAGCCAAGAAGCCAAGTAGGATGCAGAATTATCAATAGTTTTGTTTTCTATTCCAGTAGTAGCACAAAGGAAAGCTGCTGTTATTTCTGCTACTAATTCCTCTTTTGCATAGTCTGTTTTGGTTCTGCCAAGTGCTGATACTTCTTTCCTGTCTAGTCTATCCTTATGCCCTGTACTGTGTGCTAGTTCGTGGAAAAGATTACAATAATATTCTTCTGAACTCTCAAACTCCTCTATTAGAGGCATTTTAACAATATCATTCAAGGCATTGTAAAGACAGTTATTGCCTTTATTTTCCTCTATTTTAGGTGCGTTTTGCATATTCTGAACTACTCCTTCGCATAATGAAATACGTTCATTGTCATTCATAATTGAATGATGAGAAGCAAAGTCTGGCAACTCTAACCCTTCTATTTGTGCAATATTAAAAACGGTGTATTGCTTCATAAATGGTATTTTGTCTATGTCTCCGTTTTTATCTTCTTTTTGAAGTACATTGAAATAGACGACTTTTGTACCCTTAGAACCTTTCTTGACTTGTCCACCTGCTTCCTGTGCCTGTTTGTAAGTCATAAAAATAGGATTTTCAAATTCTGTCATTGATAGAAGGAGAACATTTACACCATGGTATTGACGACCATCGTAATTGTGTGGTAAAAGTCCACCTGCCCAAGTCTTTCGCCAAGGGGCTACACCTTCTTTGATTTTCGCAATGATGCGTTCGTTTACAGCATCATAAATGTTTTGTTTGCTCATGATAATTGAATTTTAATTTGAAAAATTGAGTAATTGGTTTAGAAAATTGGAATCTGCACTTTAGAAAGTCCTTTTTGTCCTTTTTTAGTGGTTATCCACTTCCAAGAAGTTTTGAGGCTTTCAGAAAAGGTGCATCTTTCCTGTCTGTTGTGATGCCAAGCGTATAGCATCAGCCGTCGCAAAAATTCATTTCTGATTTTGCGTTTTGGAGTTTGTGATAAATACATTTTTGAGTAATTGGTTTGTTTTGATATTATAAATATCCTAAGAAAAAGCAAGTTTAAAAAATCATAATTCCGTTATTTTCTACGCATTTATTACACCCTCAATAACAATTATTGAGGGTGTGAAAGAGATTAAAAAGGACAATCATCTGACTGCTCTACTTCTCTTTTTTCTTGTAGAAATTCAGCATAGTAACGCTCTACAAAATTGAGATTGATTTTGATTTCATACCTATTAAAGAACTTTTCTGTAATCACTTCCAATATAGATTCTTTAGTAGTTGTATAGTGTTTTACACCTTTTTCATTATTCTGAATGAACTCTACAATATCATCTGGTGTAATGCCCATCTTGTAAAATTCATTCATTTCTTTTGCCTGTAAATCAGCTTCAACGCCTTCATCACAGATATAATTCTTCTCAATCTTATTAGTGAGGTGCGATTTATCGGAATATCTCAAAAATGATTTTAAAGGCATTTTTTGTATAAAATCTGCAATTGCATCTTGTTTATTGTACATTTCAGAATTATACATTTGAAAGTAGTCTGAAATCAAAATATTAGCATTTCTAATTTTTTGAGCAGAAAGTTTTAAAACTTTGCTTCTGATTTTAGAGTAAGCTATTTTTTTTCCTACTTCTTTTGCAAATGCAAAATATTCAGATTCAGTTTTGAAATTATGCTTGTTGATAGACATTTGACGAGTTGCCATAATTTGATATTTAATTAAAATGAGTAATTGGTTTGTAGATTCTTACATATATTTTATGTAATTATCTGATATAAATATCTCCTTACAGAACAGATAAAAAAAATCAAAAGCATAAAAAAAACTACACCTAGTAGATGCAGTTTTTAAACTTCAACAATATGTATTCTCCAATTAAGCCTAGAGTAAGCTATTTCTTTGATAATTTTTTGACAGAAATCTCAAATTTTCCACGCAATAGCTGTAATTTTTTAGATATTTTTTAGAAAGGAAGCATAATATTTTTCTGAAACTGGTGTTTTTTGCCTTTACGAAGCTGTACGGCATTACCAAAATGTTTTTGAAGGATATTAAAATCTTCCTGTTCTACTGTCAGATTACGAAACTCTGATAAACCCCCACGGTTCATAAACGTATCTTGCTGTTCGAAAGAGAAACGTAAATCCTTGTAACAGATTCTATGATGGTAAGCATTCAAAAGGCTCAACCAATAATCATCGTTTGAGCGTATTTCTGGAATATAAAATAATTTTGAACCTTTTAGAAGTCCTGTACCACAACCATTTACAAAGCCTTTCAATGAAATAGGATTGAAGGAATTGTATTGAACTGGACTCATAGCATTGGAAAAGCCAAACAGATATGCACCTGCTTCTTTTGCTGCAATGGCTGTATTTTCTATGATGGTTCTTGCTTGTTCTGGTTCTACTTCTACTTTTTCGCCTTTTTCTACATAGAGCCTACGCATTGCTTTTATGTCATCATCAATCATAAAAACATCTCCAAAGTGTCGGTAAATCCAATCTCTTTTCATTGAAATTCCTACTACATTATCTGGATGCGTAACAATTTCAGAATTTGGATTGTGTTCTCTGTATTCAGCTGCTTGGCTTTCCTCTACACAAATTATCGCATCTGAAACAGCGTATTTGGTAATTACTCGGTTGGCTCTTTTGTGTGAAGGAATTACGATTTTGAGGCTTTCCATAAGTCAATAAATTTTTTGGCACTCACAACATGAGTATTTCCAACTTGATTTTTTTTGTAGCATTGCTCTTTTCCTAAAGAGAGAATTTCCGAAACGTGCGTTTCATCAATCTCATTTGTACAAACAATGACAATAGCTGTGTATTTTTCGGACATCTTTTGAACAATCGGATACTCTGGTTCGGATGACTCTTCATCATCAATTTGTATCGGTTCTTCCTCTTCAATCTCAATATCTAATCCTAAGACAGACAAATCAATATCCTCAAAATCTTCTTTCAAAATTTCCTCAATCCAACTTCCTTCGTGAATATTGGAGTTTAGGATAATTTCTTTTCGTTCCTGTTCGGTAAGCTCACGGTTCGGAACACGGACATCAATCATTTCTTCTCCACGTCCAAGCTCCATCAGTAAAGAATGTCGTTTATTGAAAGTGAGTAGAATATTATCTGTGTCAATCGTAGCAATTTCAAAAACTCCAAGTTTCTGAATTTTCTGCTTCAATCGCTGTTTTTTCTCGGTGGTAATTTTGCCAAACGGATTTTTGTCTAAGGTTATTAGCTCCTTTATTTTTCTCTGTTCGGTTTTCCAGTTTAGGTTTTTCATAGGTTGGTTCTTGTTTTGGCATTTCTTTGTAAATGTTCCATAGGAAAGATACTATCAAAACAATTACATTGATAGCTGCAGCGGCTCCAATAATTTGATTTCTTTGAGCTACGAAAGTATCCACTTTATTTTCAAGTTGTTTTATACGCAACATAAGCCCTGATTGACTTTTACCTCCATAAAGGTCGTTGCTCATTTCTAGAACATCATCTTTTATTCCTTGTACGTTCAACTTTTCTAAGTCTTGTTTTAGAGCGTTAAGTATGGTTTCTTGAGTAACTTGCTTTGAATGAATATCTCGTAGTAACTCCATTGCGTCTTTTGTGTCCAACATGCTAATGTATTAAATCTACAATCATAATCATACCTCGTCTATTATTAGCTAAAAAGACGGGTGTTAGAATATAGTCTAGTGTAAAATTTCCAAATTTTGCATTTTTGTTTTTGAAAGGCTTACAACCTTCCAAACATTGTTTATGTTCATCCACAAAATGTGGGTACTCTTCTTTTACCATATCGAAACAATCGTAGTGATTGTCCCCAACCAATGGTTTTTTATGAAGAGGAAATGTAGTACACCACGCCTCATTAATGACTACATAATTCATATTTTCATCAACCATACACGCTGGTACTGGCAGCTTATCAATAAAAGTTTGTGAGTTTTTTAAATTTTCGGATAGCTTATTTATTCTTTCTTCGATATTACTCATCCTTCGCCTCCTTTACTATTTTTTCTAATTCGTCTCTTTCAGCTTCAAGAATGAGTATATCCTTCTGAATTTCTTGTTTTTTGGTTTCTGCTTTGGCTTTTTGAGCGTCTGTCGTTGCCATTTTGACCTTTGCTTCAGCTTCCTCAAGTTTCTGATATCTACGTGTAATTTTTGGGCGAACTGAATTAGTGAGTTGCTTTTGAGCTTCCAAAGGTGTGAGCGATTCAGTAGCCTTACTCAAATCTTCTTTTGTTTTATTGCCTGTCTCTTTATAGATTCTTAGGCGTTGAGTAAGATTGATACGCTTTTCTCGTTGAGCAATAACTTTCTCTACTGCTTCTTTGGCTGTGCTTTTCCCAATATGGTCGTATAGTTCATTTCTAAACTTCAACTCATAGTTCCAAGCTGAATTTTGTTCAGCAACGAGTTTCTGGAAATACTCATCTTCCACGTACTGCATGTCTTTGGATAAGCCATTGTTCTCATCTACTTCTTTCTGAATTTCTTCTGTACTTTCAGTCGCTAGTACCTCAACTGATAGTTTTGCAACTGCTCCAGAACCTGCCAATTTTTCTAGTTCATAACGAAGTTTTGGAGTTGCTTTTTCTTCTTCCTTACGTGCTATCCAGTTTTTAAGTGGTGTTTTGTTGGAATATTTATTGAAAACTTCTTTAGCCTTTTCGAAGTCCCAATTTTCCAACACGTATAAAATTTCTTCTGTCATGTCTAATAAATTTTTAGTTCTGGATGATTTTCAATTTCAATAAATACTTCCTTTCCTTCTACTAAGGCATCTCGGACAATTGGATAAAATTCTAAATATGCTTTTTCAGACTCAAAAACTTTGTAATCTCCATTTTGCGCCCTTCCAACTGTTTTTCCTATCAAAATACAGCCTTCTGTATGTTCTTTTGTGTTTCCTTTATGTATTAAAATATATTGGACATTTGGTACATGACGAAGCCACAATGTGCCTTTATGAAAATCTTTACCATAACTAGCAAGATATTTATCTGAAATACGCCCCCAAGGACGAAGTTGTATATTATACCTTCCTGCTGGAATAGCTGTAACTTTCTTTATTTTCTCGTGTCGTAGAGTATCTTCCAAGGTATAACAAGATTGACCATTAACAGTAATCTGACCTAAAGTAGTGTTCTCGTTTTGTCGCAAGCGCACTACTTTAATTGTCAAAATATTGTCATCTTGTTCTTGCTCTTCTGGCTCAATTTCTTCGATGACTTCTTTTGTTGGGGCTTCGTCCGTTCCTTCTAAAAATTTGAGTTGTCTTCAGCTTCGTTTTCAGCAATTTCACGTTTCACAAATTCAGCAAACTCTACAATTCCTTGTTCGCTTGCAACATTCAAAACATAAGTGAAAGCAGCAACATTTTCAGGTGTAACATCGATTTGCTTTTTTTCAATAGCCTCAACAATGTTTTCAACTGTTTCTTCAATTTTGGAATCAGCAATTGCAGTTCCGAAAGAGAATGCTTTATCAACCAATTTACCAAGTTTGATATAGCGTTTTATTTTTTGCCAAAAGTTCATGATATAAAATTTAGATTTGAAAAATGATTTATGATAATGAATGAATACAAATATCTAATTACTAGCAACCAAAAAATAGGACGGTTTTTTAGGAGAAGGAAGCCCTGTTTTGTATGTAGTTCAAATCAGTATTGTATTTATTTATATCATTTGGATTGACTTGTGCTTGAATACCTACATCTAAATTTTGATTTAGCCTATTTAGTGTATTTCCTAACATCATCATCATTTTTTGATTGTCATTATTTTGAGTCGGATTGACGCTATCCGTTGGTATGCTTGGCGTGGTACTGGTAAATCCACCATCAGCAAAACCACGTAAACGAATATTTTCCATTGAGGCAAAAAGATTTGGATAACGCTGAACCATCCACTTTGGAGAAACATATTCATTGTCATGAACAACCCCTGCTACTCGGTGTCCTGTTTCATCTTTATATTCTCCTGGTCCTGTGAAACCTCCATCAAAAAAATTCTGTGCTTTTACCTTTGCAACTGCAAAACCTGCTCTACCTGTAGCAAGTGCAGTTTTACCAATGGCAATGGCTGTTCCTGCTCCTGGAATAATGGCATTGAGTGGGTTCGCATTGGCATTCTTCCAAATGGCTTGAACTTCTTGAGCTAGATTGATACCTATATCAGAGATAGCAGCAACTTTATACAATGAACCGAATTTTTTATTTTGTTCGGCTGCCTGTTGTAAAAGGTCGGCTGTTCCACCAACTAACTCTTTAGAAAAATCCCAACCTGCCTGTTGGATAGCCTTCTTTTTATCTTCAAATTCCTGTTGTGCATCTAGCTTTTTTTGTTGGTATTCTTGCTCAATTAGAAACTTTTCATTTTCGGTAAGGTCTAATTGCTCCAGCTCAATTTCTCTTTCTAGTTCAGCTTGAGCAATTTTGGCATCTAAAATAGCCTGTGCATCACCTGTATTTTCTGCTGATGTAACAGCGTTTGTTGCTCCTAAAATTCTATCTCTTTTTTCTTCCTCTCTTTTTATTTGAGCATTTTCTATGGCTTTTTCCTGTTCCTCTTTTTGTCTTTCCTCTTCCTTCTCCTGTGCAGTTTTTCGTATGGCTGCAATATCATTGGCTAATTGTTGTTCAATCAGCTTGATAGATTCGGCTTTCGTTTGTGCAGAAACTTTACTTTTTTCAATAGCTTTTTTCTCCTGTTCGGCTGCAAATTGAGCTGATTTTATCGAACGCTCGGTTTCATCTTGAATGAGTTGAATTTTTCGTTTTTCGTTTTCCAATCTCATTTTCTCATCCTCTTTTGCAACTTCTTGATTTTTTTGTCTGTTGGCTGCAACGGCTTGTTTTTTACGGTCTTCTTGTGCTTTCTTCTCTGTTTCTGTTTTTGCTTTCTCTTCCTGTTCCTTTTTCTTGAGTGCATCGGCTGCATCTTTTTTGGCTTGTTCGGCATCAGCTTTCCTTCTCTGTTCTCTCTGTTTTGCAATGGCTTCTTCTGTTCCTGACAGTTTGGAAACAAAATCTATGGCATCAGCAATCCAACCTACTAAAGATTTTACACCCTCAATAACACCATCTACAACGGTTCGGAATAGTCCACCACCTTCGTAAGCTGCTTTAAAACCATCAGATAAAAATATCAGTCCTTCTATCAGAAAAGAAACATTTTGAACGAGAAAAATCAAAACTTTTTCCACGACTTGCATAGCCATTCCCATCGTGTCGGTTTGTTCGGAAACCAAACCAAGTGTTTTTCCAATGTCGAATAACTTTTTGAAAAGAACTTCTCCTTTGTCAGATAATGCACCGAATATTTCTACTGCTTTATCTAGTGTTTTGTAGAGGAAAGTTAGTGCCTTATTAAATAAAATTGTTGCTGTTGAACCTGAATTTGTAAATGATTTTGACAGTTCATTCAATGCAGCTTCTGATTCTTGTGTAGCTTCATTTGCAGCTTTTTGTTTTTTACCATAATCATCTAGTGTATCAAGATTGATATTCATTGCAGCATCCAACTGCTTGACAATTTCTTGATAACCACCTGCATCTTCACCTGCTCCCTTGAAAACATCTGCTGTGATAGTGGCTATTTGTTGTGTGGAAAGTCCAAGTTTTTCGCCTTCTGTTTTGATTTTTTCGTAGGCATCTTTTACGGTTAGTTCGCCTGTATTTAGACCTTTTTCTAGTTCATTTGTGAATGAAGAACCAAAAGCATTCGTAAGAGCATCTTTTTGAGCTTTTGTCATTTCAGTTAATGCCAAAGTCATCTCTTTTACAGTATTTGACAGAGTACCATTAAAAACACCTCCTTTGACTTCTTGAGTCATTACTTTTATAGTTTGCTCTGCCGAATACCCAGCATTTCTGAATTGTACTGGTAGCTCTTTTAGTAACTCTAAAAAATTTCCATTCGCATTTGCACCATTATAAAAACCTTTCTCTATAAGCTGAAAGGCTTCATCATGTGAGATACCCATTTGTTTAGCAAATGCGTTACTGGCAAGCATCAACTCCTTTTGTTCCTCTCCTGTAGTTTTTGATAGAGAAGAAATTTTTACTGTAAGATTATCAAGTTCTTTGCCCTGTAAGCCTGTAAGTTGGGAAACTTCTTGGCGTAATTTATTGGTAGCTTCAATTCCTTTCCAAAGTTCCATTGTCCAATCAGCAACTACGGAAATAGCAAAAGCTCCAGCCATTGCAGCACCAAGAGGGGCAATAGCTCCTTTGACTTTACCAAGAAACCCTCCCTTAGTTTTGAGTTCTTGGTTTACTCCTTTTATCTTTTGCTGCTGTTCAGCATAAATTTTATTTATACCTGTGAGCTGTTCGGCTTTCTTACGGTATTCTTCTGTACCAATAGTAAGATTACGCAGCTCTTTGTTTAGAGTGCGTTTTTGATTTTGTAACTCTTTTAGAGTTTTCCCTGCTTTGAGACCATTTATCTCAACATCAATCTGAATTGAATCTTTAGAAGTCTTTGCCATAAAACAAAAAACGTCCTAATATTCAGTAAATAATAGGACGGTTTTTTATGTCTTTAAGACATGAGATATAATAAAAATTTTTGCCTCTTCAAAAACATTTGTTATAAAAAAAGCCTTCAAATTAACTTGAAGGCTTTTTTAATGTTAGGAATTAAGGAAGCATATACAAGATGGTTTTTTTATATGCAAGTACTTAACTTAGTTGTTATTTGTTTTTGATTTGATAAATATTGTACGGTCATACAATAATTAACAATATCCTTAAAACTGAAAAAAACAATTTTTAGGACTATAAAAATGAAGATGTGTAATGCAATAGTTGCAATATTGCAAAATTTAAAATCATACGATAAGTATAATTTCGACATGTTTACTTATGTAAAGGTAGTAAATTAAATTTAATTATGTATATGTAATTGATTTTAATTTTAATATTATTCTAAAAAAACTGTTAAACTACTTTCATTTTTAGTATCTTTACTACTGCAACCTAAAGTCGGTCAACTTTAGGTTGCAGGGAATTTTGAGATGCCTTCAACTTTGAAAAAGAACTCTGCTACTCATAAAAATATAAAAATGAGTACATGTAAATGTCGCTGTTGCAAAGCGACAAAATTCGAAGTCTATGACAAGTATTGTCAAGACATGTTTATCAGTCCAAAGGTTTGTTTACCTAAACCAATGGGCGAAATAGAAGTTTTTAAATTGGAAAAGAGCCGACAAATAGCAATGTTTGAAGGGGAAAAAGATGAGGCGAAAATTACTATCAAAAGCAACTTACCCAAGGGATACAGAGTCTCGTGTAGATGTCTGTTGTGTAAGCGTTTTGCTTCTCATCAAGCATACCTTACTAACCCTAATGGATATGTGCTAGAGTACTATAAGCATAGTGTAAAACGTGTAGCTTAGAAAACTCTAAATTAATTCTAAAAGTTTACATTGTTACAAAGGCAATGTAAACTTTTTTTTATTATTTCAAAAGAAATTTCTTTGATTTTTTTTGTGGTTTTGGAGTATTGCTATATTATTTTTCCTGAAATCTCATTTCTAATTTTTTCTTTTTGAATATCAATAAGCCTTTCAATCAGAAAATCAATTGCTCCCCAAAAGGTTTTTGAATACCACGCTTTTCGTTTTCGCTTAGTTTCTCCTTTGGCAAGTGCATGACGTACTCCCCACGCAATTCTATCTAGTGCTATACTTTCGGAGGGCATTGTCTTATAACCTGGTGCAAATTTGAATTTTGACAAACCTTCTTTTTTTACCCACTTTTTTATTTCTTCAAACGGTGGGCTTCCAAAATCCGTATTTCTCATATCTATATGCCTTCCATAATTAGAGAAAGCAAAACTCATGACGTTTGGATTCTGTAATTGAGCTTTAAGAGAATTGTATAAATCTCCATCGTTACCAACATTTTTTTCAATCATTTTTTTACGAAGTCTTTTTTCAACTTCAACTTTGAACTCTCCAAGTGCTTGAGCGTTCATTTGAGCCTTTTCTTGTTCAGTAAATCTCTTCATAATTTATGTGATGTTATACTTTTTAATTCTTACCAGGCTAAATGCTTTTAGCCTGGTAGAGATTTGTTTTTTATATTCTATACATAGTTATTTCTACTGGTTCAAGTCCTTGTAGTGTTGTTTTTACGGATGCTTCTGTTGGAATGAACGTAACATCATTTACCCTTATAGGTTTATTGATGTCAAAATTTAAAACATCTGTAAGTGACATTTTGAATGAGGCTGTATATTTCTTTGTGTTCTCTTTTGCTTTTATGAATTTGATAAACTGGTTTTCATATAAGGTTATGGGGTCTAGTACAATGGTAGGATTTGCAATTGGTGTAAAGTGTGTCGTTTGTGGAGCTGAACCGTTTGGGTTAGGTTGTAATCCTTGCCAAAAGACAAAACAAAGTGTATTTTCTGTTTTGGATTCAATATTAGGAACAGTAAAATTAGGAGCTTCATCACTCAAAAACCTGCTTGCAATTTTAGAATAATAAGCTGAAACTGTTCTTTGTGTACCAAAATTTGTTTCTAAAGTAGATGCTCCTAATGTAATTGGTTTAGATTTAATTTCACTAGGATAAACTGGGTGTTTTGGGAAAACATCATCAAAAAAACTAATTTGATATTTTTCAGATGTATTTACAATTTCGCCTGATGTATACTCACAAAACTGCTCTGAATAGTCTTGATAGTTTCCTATTGCAAAGACAGAATCTTTTTTAACAAATACTATTTTGTTTTCTACTTCAGAGAAAGTAATTGAGTAATTAAGTATATCTGCTGTCAATGCTAAAAATTTACGAATAGAAATATCAGGAACATGATTTTTAAAGTCTATTCTTGTTTGTAATCCTAGCTGTGTATATGTACTAGCTCCTGCACCTGCTATAAAAAAATTATTTATTGAATAATTATTTACAATAAGCATTTTTTGTAGTTCGATATTGTCCATAAAATCCCCTTCTATACGACAATTACAAAACTCTTGTATCTTTTCTAAAACATATCTAAGAAAAAGAAAAGGTACAAAAGGACGTTGCTTATCACCTCCAATATGATATAATGCAGTTGCTTCATCATAATCATTTATATGTTTTTCATATCTACTTTGTAAATCTCCTTCTGGCAAAAAATCAGGTGCATATATTTCTGGAAAAACACATGCATCAGACCAAATGTGATTTATAGAATTTTGTATATAAGGCACAATACCTCCAAGTTCTTCAATAAATCCTAAATCAAGTGTTTTCAAACTATCTTCCATTCTAAGAAGAAACTTAGAAAGCTCTACGAAAACAGAAATTTTATAGCTATTTTCCTCCCAAGAAAGCACCTCAATTACACCTTTTTTATAGGGCAAATTATGTAAATATACTTGACAATCAAATAAAGCATTATTTTGCTCTATTTCTGCTAAAGAAACGAATTGAAAAATTCTTTCATTTTTTTTTGTCCTTGGGACTGTAAAAGGGATAGCATACGAAGAAATAGCTTCCTCATTTGTCTCAAAAAAGGAAGAATTATGTTTAAAATCAACGGTTGTATTTGGAAATAAATCCAAATACTCATTATCTACTTGTATTGCTATCATTTTCTATGTTGGACAATGCTGTAAAAGTTTATAAGGATTTTGAGCAGTATCTTTGTCAGAGTTCGTAGCTCTCACTATTGCTCTTCCATCTAGTAATGTATCAGCTCCTGTGTACCTAAACCAAACAAGCTGCTGAAATTGAACATTTTGATTATATCCATTTTCAGTTTGGAATGCAGCTTGACGGTTTGGAATTGAACCTTTTGAAGTATTTATATACTGGTCAGCGGCTGGATAATTTGTATCATCGTCAGCAGTATCAAAAGGACCTGCATTAGATACAGTCATTCCAGAAGTTGCAACACGGATTCCATTATGGAAAATCTCAAACTTGACTGGAAAAGATAAAGAATCAACATCAATACAAAGAACACCTCCACCACTTTGTAAATCAACATACCATTCTTTAACCCCAAAACCTGCACTCTCAATAACAGTATTACAAGGTAATTTTTGTATTTCTACTGGATTTTCTGGATCATCTGGTGGAGGTGGAGGCGGTGGAGTATCATCTACTGGAATTACATCAGGCATAGGCACAACATCACAACACGAACAACATTTACAAGCTGTTAGGTCAAGTTGTAAGACTGGGTAATCAAAAGCATATCTGTATTCAAAATCAAAAGTATATTCAAACCTTTCTAATTCATCATATATCAATGTTTTTGTAGTCGTTACGACTACTGGAAAAAACTTACCTATACCATCTTTGATACGATATTCCCAAACTTTTTCGGACAATAAAAAATCTTTGAGTGCATTTACTTCATCACAATTTTTGTAACCTATGCTACTTTTTACTAATTCAGAATAAGAAGTATTGTAAATTGCTGTTGTTCCGTGGTTATAGAATTGTAAGCCTTGACCTGTGTAATTATATGCTAGATGTTTTTCTGCAAACTTTTTAGAAATTTCTATTTCTGACACATTTCTGCCTGTTGCAGTAAGGCTGTCCATTCCACCTTTTGAATTTTCATAAATAAAAAACTTACTATCACATAAAGAAATATCCATAGTGAAGTATCTAGGAACGGAAATACTTTGAAAGTTCTGCTCAATTACATAACAAGTATATGATTTTACATCCTCTGGTGCATACAATTGTTGTAGTCCTAACTGATAAAAGCCTGCTGAAAAACGTACTACTTGTCTTACAGAAGTAGCATCAAAAACATCTGTATATTCAATAAACTCATCACCGTTATTCATCAAAATAACAACTTTAAGCTGTATTGAGGTTACTTCAGCGGTGGGTTCTAACAGAAAGTAAAGGTATTCTATTGAATTTGGAGCAACTATTTTTGTGTCTGAATATGTAGAAAGCCAATTTCTTGGA
>NZ_JAHDIG010000083.1 GCF_020630935.1 Bernardetia sp. | reverse complement strand
TTATTAGCATTTTGCCAATTTTTTTTGTTTGAATTTTACCAATTATGAAAAGACACAAGGCTCATTTTAGTTACGTTTTTTCTCACTCTGCATATAATTCTACACCAGTAAAGGTATTTTAAAGTAGTTATTCTCATATAATAAACTTCAATTCACTCTAATAAGGCTTATTTTATATGAACTTTTCCAAAATTTTCAAGACCTTTGCATTCTTAAAACTCTAATACAAAGTTGAAATAAGATTTCAATCTGTTAAATAAAAATACAAAATGAAATACGATATAGTTATTGTTGGAGGTGGAATTGTTGGACTTGCCACAGCTTATCAACTACTTTTGACTCGCCCTTCGCTCAAACTACTCATCATAGAAAAAGAAAACTCTATTGCAAGGCATCAAACAGGAAATAATAGTGGTGTAATTCATTCTGGAATTTACTACAAGCCTAAAAGTTTGAAGGCAATAAACTGTATTCGTGGCTATGAAATGTTATTAGAATTTTGTGAGAAAGAAGGCGTAAGTTTTGATAAATGTGGAAAAGTGATTGTAGCAACAAAAAAAGAAGAAATTCCAGCTCTGCAAAATATTTATGAAAGAGGGATAAAAAATGGTTTGTCTGGACTTAAAAAAATTGGAAAAGAAGAAATTGCTGAACACGAACCACATGTAAAAGGAGTAGAAGGGATTTTTGTTCCACAGACAGGAATCATAGATTATAAGGCTGTTTGTCAGAAATTAGCACAAAAAATACAAGAACTAGGAGGTTATATTCATCTTTCTGAAAAAGTAATGAACATCAAGCTCAACGACGAAACACAAGGAAACTCTACTTTTGCAAAAGTAATTACTTCTAAATCAGAATACCAGACTACTTTGGTTGTAAACTGTGCAGGGTTGTATTCTGATAAAGTTACCAAGATGACTATGCCAGATGCGCCCATCAAAATTATTCCATTCAGAGGAGAATATTATAAACTTGTTCCAGAAAAAAGGTATTTAGTCAAAAATCTTATTTATCCTGTTCCAGACCCTAATTTCCCATTTTTAGGTGTTCATTTTACAAGAATGATAAATGGAGAAGTAGAGGCAGGACCTAATGCTGTATTGGCATATAAGCGTGAAGGGTATAAGAAAACAGATATTTCAGTTTCTGAGCTTTTAGAAACGCTTACCTTTAGTGGTTTTCAGAAAGTAGCTTTTAAATATTGGAAAACAGGCTTAGGCGAAATTCATCGTTCTTACTCAAAAAATGCTTTTACGAAAGCCCTGCAAGAGCTTATTCCAGAAGTAGAAAAAGAAGATTTGGTAACTGCTGATGCAGGCGTCAGAGCGCAAGCCTGTGATAAAGATGGAGGACTTTTAGATGATTTTAAGATTTTAGAAAAACAAGGTGTTATAAATGTTGTCAATGCGCCATCTCCAGCAGCAACTTCTTCGCTGTCGATTGGAAAAACAATTTCTGAAATGGCATTAGCAAGAGTTTGATGTTTTTTCTGAAAGGATGTTTAAATAACCTTTAAAACTGTTATAAATCTTTCTGATAGTCTATTTTAAGCTTTCAAAGTAGTATGTTTGCAAAACTATTAACCATGATACTGTTTTATTAAAGATGAAATTAGTATTGGACATGAGCGATATTGTTGTTGGTTGGTAAGCAGACCAACAATAGCATTGAAATTTTAAATCGTAATCCGTAATTGAATAAGCGTGAAAATAATAGATAAATATATCCTCAAAAAATTTCTAACTACTTATGTTTTTGTAGTGCTAGTTATCTTGGCTGTTATCTGTGCGATAGATTATAGCGAAAAGAGCGACGATTTTCTTAAACACTCTCTTGGTTTTAAGCAAATTGTGGTAGAGTATTATTTTAATTTTATAATGCACATTATCGGACTTATCACTCCTTTAATGGTTTTTATTACCACCGTTTTTGTAACTTCTCGTATGGCTGGACGAACAGAAATTATAGCTATGCTTAGTGGTGGAATGAGTTATTTGAGATTATTCTTTCCGTATATGATTGGTGCTACCATTATTGCAGCTTTTTCCTTTTATTTGAGTGGGTGGGTTGTGCCTCGTGCCAATAAAACTAGGGTAGAATTTGAAACTGCTTATGTAAAAAAACCATTTTCTTTTGATGAACGAAATGTGCATTCTAAGATAGATTCTTCTACTTTTGTATATCTGCAAAGCTACAACAACCGAACCTTTAACGGACGAAAATTTACGATAGAAAAAATAGAGGATAGAAAATTGATAGAAAAATTTTCGGCTGAAAATATCAAATGGGATACTTTAAAAAAGACATGGCATATAGATGAGTACAAAATCCATAAGTTTTTTAAAGAGCGTGAAATCATATTGACAGGAACAGATATGGATACACTTATGGGACTTCTACCAGAAGATTTTGAAAGTAAGTATAGATACAATGAAACACTTACCCTGCCTGAAATAGATGAATATATTGCAGCACAAAAAGCTCGTGGAACAGCATTGGGCTTAGGAATTTATTATGTGGAAAAATATCAGCGTTATGCTTCTCCTTTTGCTATCATAATTCTGACTGTAATGGGAATAGTAGTTTCTTCTAAGAAAACACGACAAGGAACAAGTTTTAATATTGCACTAGGTTTTGTTTTGGCATTTATCTTTATTTTGTTTGTTGTGGTGGCAAGAAGTTTAGGGCAAAGTGGCACATTAGACCCTAGTGTGGGTGCTTGGATTCCAAATGTGATTTTTGGTTTGGTGGCAATCTACTTGTACTGGCGTGCGCCGAAGTAAACTATTCAACAGAAGCCACATTAATAATTCGCTGAATCATTCTAAAGAGTTCAGAAAAAGTTACTTTATCCAATATTTCAAAGGAGAGTGCTTGTGCTTTCTTATGCAGACGAACCACGCTTGTTTTAACATTTTGAGGATGGCTTTGGATAGCTTCTACCCAAAGTTCTATTTCTAATTTTTGAGGTTTTTCTGTGAGGGCTAGTTTGTAGTCAAACTGAAAAGTAACAAAACTGCGATTCATTTTTGGAAAAGAAAGCCATTTGTAGTTCCAACCTTGAATTTTGGCAAAGGTTCTTAATTTTTTTTGATTGAGAATAATTCCTTCAAAGCGTCTGCTTTCTTCTTGTTCTTCTTCTGTCCTCTCAAAAATAGGTCTAAAAATCTGCTGAAAAGGTTGTTTGAGGTTTTTTTGTTTGATGAAATCTTGCCAATATTTTAGCTCTTCATCATCTAAGAAAACAGGATGCAACACTCTAATCAAATCATCTTTCTTTGCTTCCACAGGATTTTTATCTGCATCTACAAAACGTCCAAAAGACGACCACACCGTTTTCCATTCTTTTTTATTCGTTTGTACTTGCCATATCAAATTTTCTACTACTGTTCCTAAAAGTCCGTGATTGGCATACGCATTTTTCCAATGAGAATACGTAAATGTTTTTTGAGTAAGGTAGGTTTTTTCTAGTCGTTCTCTTTGTAATGTTAGTGTTTTTTGAGCTTCGGTTGCTGTATTTTTTAGCTTTTCTATTTTTTGAGGAAACTCTCTTTTCAAAGCAGCAGGCACAGACTTTAATTCTTTTCCATTTATATCAAACCAAGTGAGTTTTACTTTATTTTCTACTACTTGCATCTGATACGCATAGATTTTATTTGGATTTACTTTCGACTGAATTTCCCCTTCTGCAAACCCATTTTCTAAGCCATAATTAGGCAAATGATTTTCTAAAAGCTCAATGAGTTCTAGTTTTTGTTTTTTTGCAATTTGAGCAAGTTTTTTCTCAATGAGTTTTTTTAGCGAAAGCGATTGTAATTTTATCTGAACCGAGAGCAATGCTGAAACAGGGCTTACAGTTTCTATGTCTGCAAGTGCGTAAATGGCTTGTTCGGAAAGTTTATAGGCTGCAATACCAGTAATTTTATCGTTTCTATTTCGTCCTGCTTCTATGGCAAGTTCGGAAAGAAGGTCAATAGAGTTTTGGTCGGCTACGAAAGGTAAAGCACGCATAAGGCGAGCAAAAATAGTCTCGTTCGGATATTCTAAAATATAATTTCTTTCATATTCCAATCCCGATTCGTCTTCATAAAAAACTGTTTTAGGTGGCGTGAGAATAACAAGTTCTAACCAATCGTGAACGACTTTTCGAAACTGTTTTTCTCCTATCTTTTCTAAAATAGGCAGAATCTGTTTTTTGTAGCTTCGTGGCGTAACTTCAGCAATTTTTTCAAACAAATACGACCAAAGAAGCTGTTGTTTTTCTTCTGCATAGTCGAAAAATTCAGTTACAGCATTTCCCCAAACATCGTCTTTATTTATCAATTATGTATTATTTTTTGTCAAAGGAGAGTCTTTTGACCTACGTTTAAAATTTATCGTTCATCACTAATCATTTATTTGATTTCCTTCATTCTTTCAAAAGGTTTTGTTCTATCGAAAAGATAACGATAGGTGGCGTGTTTTTTTACTATTTGAGCCTCTAAGCCTTCACAGAGTTTTATCATATTGGTATTGAAATCTCCAATCCAATTAAATTCTATATAATCGTACTGATAACCACCTTTTTCTTGTCGCTTTTTGTTGATAGAATCTTGAAAGCCCACTACCATTCCCAATGCAACACCTTTGCTCTGAAACTCTGGAGCAACTCCGAAAATCACACCAAAAACTTTATTGTTTTTCTTTTGCATTTTATGCCATAAAAACTTGAGTTTTTGCCAAATTCCAAATTTTCCGTTGAGATGTTTGAAAAGCTGATTTAGTTCTGGCAACATCACATAAAAACCGACAGCTTTCCCTTCAAAATAACCAAACCAAATCAAATCTTCTTCTAAAATAGGTTTCATTTGCTTCAAAAGAGCCTTCGAATCTTCTACGGTTAGTTTTGCAACACCTTCGTGATTTCCCCAGCTTGCATTATAAACATCTCTAAAATCTTCTGCGTGTTTGTCTAAATTTTTCTTATCAATATGTTTGAACTCAAATCCTTCTGACTGCATTATTCTGTCGCCAACTCTTTGTAATCTGTCTGAAACATTTTCAAGATTACGACCATACGTGTATTGCTGAAAATATTCTTGAAAACCCCATTTTTCAAAAAAATCTTTATAATACTCAAAATGATAACCCATCTGATAATTAGGAGGCTTATCAAAGCCATCAATCAGAACGCCCCACCACTGATTGCGTTCTCCAAAATTAATAGGGGCATCCATCGCTTTCATTCCACGCTCTTTTAGCCATTTTTTAGCCTTATCAAACAAAGCAAAAGCTACATTTTCATCTTTAATACATTCAAAAAAACCTGCTCCTCCTGTGGCTTGTTCGTTGTCTTGAAAAACGGTCTTAGGATTAATGAAAGCTGCAATTCTGCCAACTGTTTCACCTTCTTTATTTTGCAATAGCCAACGGATAGCTTGTGCTTTTATATCTTTTTTTTGTTGCTTGAAAACTGGATTTTTTTCTTCATCAAATACAAACTCTATGTCTTTATCTAGTGGACGAATCCAATATGGATTGTCTTTATACAGGCGAGCTGCAAAATCATTAAACTCTTTTTTGTGTTCTTTGGTCTGTACTTCTATGAAATTCATTTCTCTTGCTGAACGAGGATAAGTTAGGATGTTGTAAATTTTAAATAACAAATGTACAATTTTTATTTTTTATAAAACTGAAGTTGTTTAAGAATGTATTTTTTCAACCGTAAACGAGGTTTAAAACCGTCGTTTAGGGTAATTTATCCTCGTTGACGGCTGTATTTTGAGCCTCAACGACGGTTATTTGTCTATTCTTAAACAACTTTACTGATAAAATATAAAATCAAAAACTGTGAATACTGAACGATTACTTGTAAATTGCCTTTACTATTTTAAAATCTTGTAAAGAGTTATATAACACTATTCTATGAAATTATTTTCTCGTTATTTTTTTCTATCTCTATTTTTTCTCTTGTCTATTGTTGATGCGAAAGCTCAAAATGCAGAGCAAAATAAACGGTTTTTTAAATTAATAAATTTGAAAGACAAAGTAAATAAAGGTTTTTTTCAAGTGGATAAGCAAATTACAAAACTCCTTTTTGAAGGAGCTAAACAAGGGAAACTGCCTATTTATGAACTAGATTATAAAACAGGTGATACAAAAAAAGTAGAAACAAAACGTTTGAAGACAGAATATATGGACAAATTTCAAACACTTTCTACAAGCCAACTTAGCATTTTAGGAATTGATTATGTAGAAAGTACGAAAAATGGAGAAACTAAAAATTATATTCAGTATTTGCATCTGTTTGTTGCTGGAGAATATTTTTCAGATGCAAAGCCTCAATTTGTGGTAGCTTTTCGTTATGAAGATGCTAAAAATTTTTTAGATAACGACCACCGTAGCGTTTGGTTGCCTAACCAAAATGAAACAGAGAGTAATAGTTTTTTTGAAAATTTGTTTTTAGCAGATGAAACAGAGCAAGCAGAGATGAGCCAAAAGTTGGCAAGTCTTGTAAAAAGTGGAAAGATTACGTCTTACGATTTAGAAAATTTTGAATACAAAGAGAAAGAAAAAGGACAAAAAAAACAGCTCAAAGAGCCTCAAAAAATGACTGCTGAGCAGTTTCTTAGCCGTTGGAACTCACTCACAGATGCGCCAGTAGGAGAAATCAGAATACAAAATATAGATAACAGGATTCCCACCAAAAACTCACACGACTTTTTTACGGCAAAGTGGATAACCGTTTGGAATACAAAAACGGATTATTTAAAACCAGTAGCTTCATTTTTAGTAGATGAAATACAGCCATTTTTACACCAAAATACAACAAAATCAGAAAAAAGGCAGATTACAACCTATACAAATGCTTTGCAAAATATGTATTTTGAGCCTCAAAGTACAGAATGGAAAAATGAAAATTTAGGAGATGAGCCTTTTTATCTTTACGATTTAGATGCAGATAATGAAATATTGAATAAGTTGGCATATTATGTAAGAACAGAAATCTATTTGGATGAAAATGTAAATCAATCCTTATTCAAAACAGATAATGAAATTTCAAAACTACTTTTGGAGGCTGCTGAAAAAGGAAAGTTACAAGCCTATGAAGCAAGCTACAATGCTGAAAAAGGAAATTTTTATGAGCGTGAAATAGATTTTTCAGAAGTGAAGGCAAATCTTTTAAAAGTTAGTAAGGAAAAAACACCTGCTGAAATATTAAATATCAGCGAGAAGCAAGTAGAACTAGGAATTTCCCTAGAGCAAGTAGCAGAACTAGAAGAATACAGAAATCAGCAAGCTAAAGAACTTTTCGAAACCAATGAACTTTATACCGACCCTTCTAGCAAATTTTTCTATATGTCGGATATTTCGCTTTTAGAAATTGAAAACGAAGTGATTTATGATACAAAGCAAAATCGTTATTTCTTTCAGTCAGCTTATGTTTCGCTATATGTTCCTGCTGAAAAATCTAGTATTGAGGTAAACAAACTGATTGCAAAGTTTAAAATTCAAGATGTTTTGAAGACACTCAAATCTAGTCCAAAAATCAGTTTGTCTGACTACCAAAGACAGTTTATTTATCAAAACTATGAAAAGCAGAAGCGTATTCCTAAGCGAGTAAATTACGCCTATTTTCTCTGTAAGCAGCTTTATGTAGGCAATAAATGGATGGTAGATGGTGTGTTTTGGGAGTAGGATTCTAATGTCATCGGTGGGGACACTATAACCGTAAGGGTAATTATTGTCTTGCTTCTAAAAACTGGTGTATGGTTCGCTTCTACGAAGCTTATCAAAATACTAATTCTATAAACTACCTATGGAATGCCCTTACAGGGCTACTATTTAGCCTCGTTAGAGGTAAATCCATTGGTAGAACTAAAATAGTTTTGATAATTATAAGTTCCGTAGGAACGAACCGTTAGTCATATCGCTAAATTGTTGAAAGACCAAAAAAAATTAGGGTTTGTTTGAAGGTTTACGAATACTTTCTTTTTCTCCAAAAATACCACCCCAAGCCAAACACAATAATGATAAGGTTAGGCAAAACTAAATTAAGAAACTGCCAATAGCTTTTTTCTTCTTGAATCTTGAACGTATCCAACGGACGGATTTCAAAATCTTTTGTTCTTGAAGTGATAATTCCACCTTCATCTAGCATATAGGCGAGTGCATTGGTCAGAAATTCTTCGTTGGAATACGTGTTTTTACTTACCTCGTCGTAACCCATCGGCAATGGTTGGCGAGTGCGCCTGTCAAAACCATTGGAAAGTAAATCCCCATCTCCCACTACCAATACTTTTGAATCTTTGCCTTTCTGAATAAAATCATCTTGAGAAAAACCACTTGGAGGAAAACGCCCTTGAAAAGCTGACTTAAACTCTCCTTCCAAAAGATACGCTAACGGAATAGTAGAAGTTTGATAGAGTTTTGGATTGAGGTCTTCCCTAAGTTCGTCTAATGAAATGAGTGTCGGTACTTTTTTGATGCGTGAATATTGAGAAGAAAAAATAAGAGGTGTTTTGACGATTCCGTCTGCCTTGACAGAATCTAATGTACTGACAAACTTAAACATTAGCGCATCCATATTTTTTGTAATCGGATGGGTTGAAAAACTGCCAGTAGTAGCATAATATGGAAATGGAATTGGTTGTACATTAGATTGATTGCCTCGTTGCCCTACATTTACCAAAATCTGTCCAGACTGCGTATCCTGTAAAAGGTCTTGATTCACTCTTACGCCATAACGAAAAATCATTTCATTGAGACCTAAATTATAAGCAAAAGCGTACGTTCCTCCTTGTGCGATGCTGTCCAAATTCATTTGTACTTGGTCTATAAAAAAGAGCAGTTTTCCTCCATTCATCAAATATTGGTCTAATTGATAACGGTCGTTGTCGGTATAGGAAAGGTTAGGTTTTGCTACTACGATTGCATCATATTTTGAAAGACTTTGAATAGGATTTTGAGTTTTTGAATTTAAAGAATTACTCAAATTTTCGTTCAAATTCAATCTTTCAACAATATAGTTTTCACTTAGAGTTTGAGAGAGAGAAATAAGTCTGTCGTTGGAAAGTTCGCCGTGTCCTTCAACAAATGCAATACTACTTTTCTCTTTTTTACTTAGCTTTTGAATGGCTGAAATAAGTTCGTATTCAATATTTTCAATAGATTGATTGAGCTGTTCTTGTGGCGAGGCTGTACGGTTTCCTTTCAGAAGCAAAACAGGCTTTTCCTTATTTTTATACGACACAATCGCTGATGGAAAGATAAGTTTTTCTACTTTCTTACCCTGCACAGTTTCGAAAACAGTTGTAGGCTGCACGCCACGACTAGCAAGCTGCTGATAATAACGACTTTGCTCCTCTGGATTGCTAGAAACCTCTTCTGGATTGATAAATGTAAACTGAATATTGCTTCCTGCATAGACTTCAAACTCTTGCAGCGTTTCTTTGACTGATTTTTGAAGACGTTTGAAAGAGGCATTGAGTTCGCCTTCCAAATAAATTTCTATAAAAACAGGTTCTTCTAAGTTTTCTAGTATTTCCTTAGACGATTCTGTAATGGTGTAGCGTTTTTCAGCCGTGAGGTCTAGGCGAAAAAAATAGCTTTGCGCTAAAATATTTATTAATACCAAACCTAAAAACAGGACAACTAATTGCATAGCGTTTTCCCATTTTTTTGTATTGATTTGGAAGGAAGGAGTATTTGAATTTTTTTCTGACATAGGATATTTTTATATCAAAAATTTAAAGTTATATCGGTACTGACCTATCGGTCTGACCTTATTAAGTTAGGTCAGTCTCGTCAGAGCAGACCAAAAAGATTATTTATATCAACATCAAAAAAAGGCTATTCTTTCAAGAAATCATTTTATATCTCTTTCAAAAAGAAAGGAACAAAAAGAAATTGAGAAGATAGCCTTTTGAGTTGTATCAGTTCTGGAAAGCTAAAATAAAAGAAGCGAGAAACCAGCGTGCGCTAAAATTGATAAAACAACTGACAACAAAAAATTGAAAATTGAGTGATTAAAACTGGATTTCTGTTTTCAAATACGATAGCTTTCCATTCGTTTTCTAAATAAATGAAACAGAAGCAAAAATGTTTTACCTTTATTTCACTACAAAGGTGCAAAAAAAATCTAGTTAAACAAGTGTTTTGTGTGTTTTTTTTGCGCTGATAAACTGTTTTAGATATTTTTTATGTATTAACGAGTGAAGAGACAAATTAAAAATACATTTAGTTTATACACCACATAGGCACATAGAATAAATTTCTTTTACCCTCTTTTAAGGTTTACAAATTTTTCTTCTCCATTTACTTCTACATCAAAGCCAAATTTTTCTGGTACAAATTTGATTTTATCAAACTCAAAATTGAGAAGCGTTTTGCCTTCAATATCCAATATACCATATTTTCCTTTCTTTTTAGCAATAATAAGCGTCTTGAAGAACGCATTTTTTTCAGTTTCTAAGGCAAGATAACGTATTTCCTCATACGTGTCCTCTAATTTTTGCTTGCCTTTTCTGTCAATGGCTGTCCATTTTCTGCCTTTTCTGACAAATGCTAAATCTTTTCGAAAGGCTTCAGCAGCATCATACTCTATTTTAATGACTTCTTTTCCTTCCAAGTTTATCCAACCCCATTTTCCATCTTCTTGAACTAAAGCAATCAAATCTTCTGCTTCTCCTTTTGTATTGCCTTTTTCTGTAGAAAATTCACCTAAGTATTCATATTTAGGAGTTAAAATAGACTGATTATGTAGTAAAATAAAACCGTATTTTGTGCCTTGCTGTATTTTTAAGATGTGCGTAGTATGTGTTTTTTTCTTTTCTTCTACTCGTACCATTTGTAAATGTTCGATGGCATTATATTCTGAGCGAAGCAAAGGAACATTATTATGAAGGTCAAAAAGCCCGTATTTTCCTGCTTTTTTGGCTGTGATGAGTTCAGGTTTTACTAGCTTTTCAGTTTCAGTTGTGTCTCCATAGCGTGAGAATAAATATTTTACAAAGTCAATTTCTTCATACGAGGCACGAATGACCACATTTCCATACGCATCTGCTAAACCTACTTTTCCTCTATTATAAAAACGCATCACCTTTGTTTTTCCACTCCCACTTTGACAGCTTTCTGGCATAAATTCAATTTTTTCGTAAAGTGCTGTAAGTGGTTTGCCTGTGGCATCCAAAACACCATATTTTCCTCTGCCTTTTACTAAAAGTGTTCCCTCCCAACGTGTGCAGGTAGAATCTTCGCCTTCAAAAAAACTAATTTCCTCATATTGAAAGGGTACAATTGTCGCATTGGTATCATTCAAAACACCTAATTTTCCCTCAACACTTGCAATTTTAATAGAATCTCCTCCATAGGCTAAAAGAGCTTTTCTTTCAATGATGGTAGTATCTACTGTAGTTTTTAGGTCTTCTTCTGTCGCTTTCTCCCAACCGTCGTCATCTTGAGCGAAAGTGATTATGGGAAGTGTGAAAAATGCTAATAGTGCAAAGTAAAAACCTAACTTGCTGAAAATGAGATTTATAAAATTCATAGGAAGGATGATAATATAATTTTTTTGATTTTTTATAAGACATAGTTTAGAATAGCAAATAATATTCCTTTTTCTTTGTAGTGTTTTGATTATATAAAACCAACATGTACCCATTTTTTCATAGCGTAGTGTGTTATGAAAGAAGCAAATTATTGAAAATTAATCATACCATAAAACCAAACTTATGGAAATCAGCCTTACCACACCAGCATTACTTTTCCCTGCTATCTCTTTACTTTTACTCGCTTATACAAATCGCTTTCTAGCTATTGCAAATCTAATCCGAAATCTTCACGAAAAATACGAAAACGAACCCAATAAAATTCTGATAGAACAGATAAGAAATCTTAGAAAAAGAGTTTATCTGATTCGTAATATGCAATTTTTGGGAGTTTCTAGCCTTCTTTTATGTGTTACGTGTATGTTTGTTATTTTTTGGGAACAAAAATTAGCTGGGCAATGGCTCTTTGGAATAAGTTTAGTTTTGCTAATGCTCTCTCTCTTTTTGTCTGTAATCGAAATACAAATTTCTATAAAAGCCCTCAATATTCAGATTGGAAAGATGGAAAAACGGAAATAATTGATAATTAAAAATTCCCTGTTCTGTGACTCACAGAACAGAAAATGCGCCTTATTTTTTGTTGATTTAAAATCTTATATCTCAAATACAAAACCTTCTTTTACAAGCTGCTCATATTTGTCTTTGTCAAACTTATAAAGCTGTGCAGCTCGGTGAGAAACGTTCTTTTGATATTCATCCAATGGAATGAGAAGTTTAGTTTTTAGTATCTTTCTTCTAAAATTTCGTTTGTCTAGTGTTGTTCCCAAAACGTGTTCGTAGAGTGTTTGGAGTTGCGAAAGAGGAAATTTTTCTGGCAAAAGTTCAAAGCCAATCGGCTGATAACGAACTTTTCCTCTCAATCGTTCTAAAGCTACTTTCATGACTTCTTCGTGATCGAAGGCAAGTTTGATGTCTGAAAGCTCTGTAACGCTAAACCATTTTGTATCAGCAGCATCAGAAGCAGCTTTTATCTGGTCGGCATGATGAGCTAAATTTACTAAAGCATAATAAGCAATGCTAATCACTCTGCCTCTTGGGTCACGGTCGGGCGCACCAAAAGTATAGAGTTGCTCCATAAAAAGGTCGTTCATTCCTGTTTCCTCTTCTAGCTCTCGCCTTGCAGCTGTTTCCAAATCTTCATCCATATCTACAAATCCACCAGGAAATGCCCAAGTTCCAGCAAAAGGGTCGTGCGCTCGTTCTATCAAAAGCACCTTTAAATCGGCATTTTCGCTGTCCCAAGCAAAAATAATACAGTCGACGGTAACAGAAGGGCGTGGGTATTCGTAGCTATACATAGATTTAGGTTTAGATAGAGAACAAGTTTATATGTTAGTGTTTTTTGTACACAAACTAAGCCATTTTTTTTTAATAAACCAATTTTGAAACCAAAAAATTAAGAAAACGTAGCAACAACTTTACCTTTTAAGTGATTTTCTAAATCAAAAAAGGGTGAGTTGTCAGATTTTGAAGCATTCATTTTTTTTGTAAATGTCCATTCTTCATCTGGATAGAAAACGGTTAGATTGGCTTTTTCTCCTTCTTTTATTTGAGGCTGTTTGAGTTTTAAAATCTTTCTTGGATTAATGGTCATTTTTTGAATCAACTCTTCTAAGCTCAAAAGATTTTCTGTTTGTTTTCTAATGGCTGCAAAGGCTGTTTGAAAATTAATTATACCAAAATCTGCTAAATCAAACTCTAATTTCTTACATTCCTCATCGAACGGAATATGATTAGAAACGATAACATCTATCGTATTATCTTGCAACCCTTCTAAAATTGCATTTTTATCAGATAAATTTCTAAATGGAGGGAAAACTTTTAAGTTGGTATCAAAAATAAATTCATTTTTTGCTAAATCTTCATCCAAAAAAGAAAGCTGATAAGCAGCTATATCACAGGTTACATTCAAACCTTCTGCTTTTGCCTTTCGGATTAAGTCCACACTTCTGGCTGATGAGATAGTAGAAAAATGAAGTTTTCCTCCTGTGTAACGCAAGATTTCCAAATCTCTTTGAATCATCATTTCTTCGGCAATAGTTGGCAAGCCTTTCAGACCCAAACGTGTGGAGGTTGTGCCTTCGTGCATGTGTCCAGTAGAGAGATTTTCGTCTGATGGAAGCTGCATAATAAGTCCATCAAAAGCCTGTGCATACTGTAAGGTTCGCATCAAAACTCCTGTATGGGAAATGTTTTTCAGTCCATCAGAAAAAGCAACTGCACCAGCTTTGTGAAGGTCATGCATTTGTGTCATTTCCTTGCCTTCTGTTTTGTGGGTAAGTGCAGAAATAGCTAAAAATTCTACGTTAGAGCTGCTTTTTCTATTCTGTTGCTCTAAAAAATAGATATTTTCTTTGTTTTCGATGGTAGGCTGCGTGTTGGGTAGAATAGCTACTTGTGTAAAACCTCCCTTGCTTGCTGCCTTGCTTGCGCTTGCTAGTGTCTCCCTATGTTCCATCCCCGGTTCTGTAACCAAAGCACGCATATCACACCAACCTACTGAGACACAAGCTCCTTCACATTCTAAAACTTCATAGTTTTTAGGAGCTTGAATATCAGAACTATATTCTACAATATGAGTAATTTTTTTTTCGCTAATTCCGATACAATAGGCTGTATCAGAGTTATAATTTGTATCTAGAATCTTTACATTGGGAAGCCAGTAGGCAGACGATTTTTCTAATTGCATAAGTGGAAATAAAGGCTAAAACAGATAGACAACATTTGATGCTGCAAAGGTAAAAACTTTGATGGAAAATAATTTTAGCAAAGAGAAAAATATCATTTGATTTTTGTAATGCTAAAGTGTTAAAAATTGGATTTAATTTGTCTTTGATAATAAAATTTACATACCTTTATGCTATACTCACTTCTATAATATAATAATTTCTAATTTTTTATTCAGAATTATTTCTAATTATAAATTACATTTTCCACAATTCCCCAAAATTGTAATCGGTAATTTTATAATTCGCAACTCAATTTCTTTAATGAACAAATTATGTTTTGAACTTCGCAACATACTTTCTGTATGTGCTGTTTTTTTATGTAGTATTTTCTACACTGCTTCAGCTTTTAGCCAATGCAACCCTGCTGTGAATGACCCCAGTTTCAATCCCTTAGATCAAGGGCTAGGTAAGGGAGATGGTACAGGTCATGCAGGTACAACTTGGACTAATCGTCAACTTATTAGGTGGACTGATGATCGTTTTATCATTGCAAATACAACAAGTCGTTATAATGGGTCACCTTGTGAGGGTTTTGTTGTTATAGATGAGAATGGTGTAAGAGATTCTAACTTTATCCCTTCAATTAGTACTGAGTTTGATTCTGTTGCTGCTACTAGAAATATAAAGGTACAGCAAGATGATAAGCTAGTAATAGGAGGTATTTTTGTGAATCGCTCTGGAGAAACTACTTACATGGTTAGACTCAATACAGATGGTAGTATTGATACTTCATTTAGTGAAAATGTGTTTGAGGCAGGTTCTTATATTTATTCAATAGATATACAGGCAGACGGAAAAGTACTCGTAGCTGGATATTTGAAAATAGCAAATGGTGTCAAGCATTTAGTTCGTTTGAATAATGATGGTAATGTAGATGCATCTTTTGTACAAGGATATGCTGTTGATGATGTTTCTCCTAACTATACTTATTTAGAAGCTGTAAAGGTTTTGGATAATGGAAAAATTCTAGTAGCAGGTACTTTTGAGAGCTTCAATTCTTTTTCTAAAAGAGGAATCGTTCGTTTAAATAGTGATGGAAGTGTAGATAATACATTTAATGTAGGAGGAAGTGGTGCTTCTGGACATGTATTTTGTATTGCAATCCAAAATGACCAAAAAATTATTATTGGAGGATATTTTGGTGCTTATAACGGAACAACGAGAGGAGCAGTAGCAAGGCTTAATGAAGATGGTTCTCTTGATATGTCGTTTGATAGCTCTGTTGGAGTAATCAACTCTGCTTTACCACTTACTTATGGTGATATCAGAAATATTATGATTCAGCAAGATGGAAAGGTCATTATTGGTGGTTTTTTCCATCATTATAATCTTACACCTCAAATGTCCATTTCACGTCTAAATTCAAATGGTACTTTAGACAATAGTTTTACTCCACCACCTAATTGGGGTAGAGCATTTTCTTCTCAAGAACTAGATAATGGAAAGATAATTTTGTTGAGTGGCATAGACCGTACAGGTATACAACGTTTAAACTCAAATGGAACTTGGGATAATACTTTCAACTCTAGTTATGGTTTTGACGATACTATATATTTTGCAAAAATACTTTCTGATGGTAGAATATTTGTAAAAGGTGGTGGAAAATATAACAATCAGTTAGGTCGCTCAAGCAGTATTCTTACGAATGGTGGACAAGGGGTAGATAATTCTTTTAAGTTTGAACCAGCTACCCAAACTAATTATGTTATAGTAACAGCAAGTAATATTTTAGAAGAATACAATCAGAAGTTTATAACTCAAAGCAATGTCAGAAATATCATAAGACTAAACTCAGATGGTACACAGGATAACTCATTTAATTTGAGTCCTAATATAGTTGCAATAGGTTCATTTGGTTTTGGGCTAGAAATCAAGCAGGCGAAATCACAGCAAGACGGTAAAATTATAATTTCAGGAGACTTTAGAGAAAATATAAATGGGGGAATAGGATTAGCAAGATTACATCCTAATGGTAGTTTAGATGTTTCCTTTACTACATCAAATAATGATGATATAGAAGAAATAGTAGTATTACCTAACGATAAAGTATTTTTAGGTGGAAGTTTTTCGATGCATAATGGAAATCAAGCAAATTATATTGTTAAATTGAATGCTGATGGTAGTATTGACAACAACTTTCAATCGGAGCTACCATCTCAACCAAGTTCGGTTTACAAAATATTCCCACTCGCAAGTGGGGAAATAGCAGTGGCAGGTATTTTTTCAAATACTAATAATACATCTACTCATAAGTTAGTCAAGTTACAAAGTACTGGCGAAGTAGTTTCATCTTTTGATGTTCCAGTAAATGGAAGAATAAAGGATATAAAAGAGTTAGCAAACGGTGATTTACTGATAGTAGGTGATTTTACACAAGTAAATAGTATTAGCCGTAATCATATTGCGTTTTTAAATACGGATGGTTCACTCTCAACAGCTTATAATGTGGGTGTAGGTGCTAATTCTCCTATTAACTCAATAGTTTTGAAAGATGATAATATATATTTATTTGGTAGTTTTACTAGTTATAATGGACAAGGGAAAAATCGTGTAACACGTTTATCGCTTTCTGCTATTAATATAGCAAACATTACTCCTCCCCAAAATCAATATGGTCTATGTATAGATACTCAAACTACTCTTGCAGTGAGTAACCAAGGAACAGTTTATTGGTACGATTCACCAACAAGCACTACTCCAATAGGTATAGGAGATACATTAAGAACGCCAATTTTGATTCAAGATTCTACCTACTTTTATGCTTTAGATTCAGTAATAGGTTGTGGAAGTAGTGATAGATTAGAACTTTTAGTAACTACATCACAGTCACTAAACGCAGTCAGTAAAACAAATTACACAGCCTATTTAGATGCTACTGGA
>NZ_JAHDIG010000082.1 GCF_020630935.1 Bernardetia sp. | reverse complement strand
TTATGAAAAAATAAATCAAATTTAACAAAATTGTAGTAGATAATTACTTAAAAATATAATTGAAGTAAGATATTATGCTTGCTTACTAAAAGACCTGTCTATACCAATTTGCGTATGACAGGTCTTATTTTATGATGTTTAGATATCAATAAATAGCTCGTTTTTTTGTGTAATATTGTTATTTTTCCACATCAAGCGATATATTTTTAATTCTTTAGCATTCCCAAGAGTAGCACGACCAGTTTTTAAGTCAAAACAGTAATTATGAAGAGGACAAACAATTTCATTTTGTTCATTAATAAAACCTTTGTGTAAGGCTGCCCCTGCATGTGAACAGTTGTTTTGAACAGCAAAAAATCCATCTTTTGTATGAGAAAGACAAATATGTTCTTCTTTCCCATCAGTACTAGCAACTCTTAAAAGCTCTGATGTTGCTAGGGGTATTACTCTTGTAGCTTCTTCAAGAGAATTAAAAATTTTTATCATCAACCTTTTATGATTACGCCTGTTGCCATAAATGAAATCTTAACGTCATCTTCTGTGATTTTTTCAATTTCTTCTTTAGATTTTCCTGCGTCTTCTGCATAGTGGCGAAGTTGTGCTACTGGAATTACTTCTTTTTTTACTATTCCTTCCATAATAATTTCTTTTCCTTCTGAATCCATAGGAACAAAGAAGCCATAGTCTTTGAAGCGAACAAGCATTTCTTGTGTGTCAGAAATCGGAACTTGCATCCAACATCCTTTTTTCTGACAACATTCTCCAATTGTACCAGCTACTTTGACTTCTGCCGAGTCTTGTTTTGTTAATAAAGCAGGAATTTCACTTACAGAAATAGCATTTTCTTCTGTAATCTCTGCTCCATATTTTTGTATAGAGTTAGTTACTGGTGTTTGAGTTTCTGTTGCTTCTACTTTGTTTTCTTGATGACTACAAGCTAAAAAAGAGAAAATGAGAGGTAATAAGAAGACGATTTTGATAATTTGTCTCATAAAATTTATAGTTTTGTTTTAAGTTTTCAAACAAACTGCTTTGTAACAGTAATATAAGAATTTTTAAAAGTACAAAATTAGACTTTAATTCTCCTCATTTTTTTTATTTTTGGCTTTTTATAACCTAAAATAACTAAAGCAATAGTATAAAATGGAAGAATAGGAATACGATATCGAACAAGTGTGCCAAAATTACTACTTGTTATGCCAATAATTCCACTAAAGAATATCGTAAAGATAAGACAAACCAAAACCATTTGTTCTGTCTTTAATCTGTTAAAAATGACTTTCCATTTTTGGTTTTTAATCACTTGAAAAGTCAAGAATAGTAGTATTAGGTTTTCTAATCCTGCAAGTAGCATATTAAAGTTTTTTACTTCCCAAACAAAAGGGCGAAATAAGGTTATAAAAACTCCTTTAGGATACAGTTTTATTAGACTTCCGATGGTTCCATCCATTTGGTCAAGCCCTATATCATAGGAACTTCCTTCATCACTCATTTGGTGAATCCAGTCAGCTGTTATGAATGCTCTTTCAGCCACTCTATCTAAGTCATATTCTGTTCCTTTAATAAGGTTATTAAAAGAATAAAATACAAAGCCTCCTCCAATTACTAATAAGAAAGGTGCAAAAACAACTCGTAAAAACTTAGAACCAATTTGCTTTGTATATTGAGTATAGAACCACCAACCAAGAGCTGGTAGAAAACAAAGTAGAATATAAAGTTTAATTATATAAAGCGTGTAAAGACTTAATAAGAGCATAAAAATATTGGCATACGTTTTCTTTCTTCGTATAACCCCAAAATGAAAAGCTGAAAAGGCAAAGCCTAATGCTGCAAATGTAATAGAGTCTTTTACTATTCCAGATGCCCAAAAAAATATAGAAGGGACAAAGAAAATAGCCCAACCTAATTGCTTTTTCAAGACAGGATAAAGGTCTGCCCATGCACGATACATTTGCCAGCTACCAGCAAAGCTAATAAGAGCAAAGAACAAACAGGTTACAATATAAGTATGAAAAGACAGGATGGAAAAAACAGAGCCAATCAGACATATTGCAAAGGAAGGCTTGTCGCCATAATATGGCATACGCTGAGCATAATTATAAGTCTGTGAAGAACTGTAATTATTCATTTCTTGGAAAAGTAGCTCCCAATAACTACCCATATCATTTAAAAAGGCATCTCTAGCTATACCTGAGCCAGCGAAATAAAAAAAAGTGTCTCCATATCCATATATAAACTGAAAGACCAAACCAAAAAAAATAGCACCCACTACTTTGACACTATATCCTAAAATAAAGAATTTTTTCATTTCTTTATCTGTGATACTTGTGCGTAAAAAATAAAGAATACCATAGATAATAAGAAGGTAAATAGGAGTAAGAAAAAGGTCTTGTAGTGTTATAAACTGTCCCATAAATTATATTTGTGCTGGTTTTCTTTCTGATACTGGCTTATTTGCTTTAGTTGTGTCTAACAAAGTTAATCAAAACATAGTTAGGCTTTCTTTTATGTCTATCCAAATTACTTTCTACTTAACCTAAAGATGCAATCTAATAAGCATATTTTATTTCATAATACGATAAATACAACTCGCTTTTTTGTCCAAAATAATATTCAGTTTTTCGGAGCTTTGATTATAGTGATGCACTTGGCAGGACTGTTAGGACTTTGGTTTGAGCCTACTCGTGTGCTTTTTGAGATGGCAACGCCCTTCAATCTTATCACAAGTATTGTACTTCTTTTACTGGCGCAGCGCAAATATTCTACTTCTTTTTGGATTTTTGTGATAACCACTTTCTCCGTAGGTTTTTTTATGGAAGTAATTGGCGTAAAAACAGAAGCTGTTTTTGGTACTTACAACTATGGCAAAACATTGGGTTTTAAAGTGTTAGAAGTTCCTGTTTTGATAGGCATAAATTGGATTATGATTACTTTTATTGTCAATTATTTTGTGGCTACCTACTTCAATTTTTTTGCTATCAATGAAAAAATGACTCTATTTTTTAAGGCTATATTGAGTGCATTTTTGATGGTAATGATAGATTATTTGATAGAACCAGTAGCCATAAAACACGATTTTTGGAGCTGGGATGGAAACACAATTCCTCTTCAAAACTATATTGGTTGGTTTTTGGTAGCTTTGCCTTTGTGCGTTCTTTTTCAGTTTTCTAGTTTTGAGAAGCTAAACAAATTCGCTTATTTTCTGCTGCTTGCTCAACTTCTATTTTTTGGAGGCTACAATCTATTGATACATTATTCTTTATTTTAAAGAATAAGCTAAATTTATTTGATATACAAAGTGAGAACATACTTTTGCTCCAAATTCTTCTTTCCATTTAAAAAGTCCTTCATTGATTGTTTCTTTTTCATCTCGGTTTTCACTTACTCCCAAACTTAGATAGTCAAAACTATTTTTATTAAAATAATTTGGATAATTTTTTATGATTTCATCTATCAAAAAATCTAAGGCATTAACTTTTTTTCCCTCGTTTGTGGCAGCCATATATTGTAAATGAATAGTTGTCTGATAAATAAAAGCCACACTACAAGCCATAATTTGAGTACTATTTTTTACTACAAAAAAATGAATGTTTTGAGGAAATATATCTTTTAAAAATTGAATTTCAGTAGCCGAATGAACAGGTGAAATGTGATAGCGAGTTTTTAAATTATGTTCAATGATATGCCAAAAATCGGTTGAATAATTTATCTTTTCTACTTGTAAACTAGCTTTTTTAGCTTTTTGAAGGTTACGTTGTTTTCTTTTAGAGTATTTTGAAATAGTATTTGTTGAAAGTTCAATCACAGAATTGGCTTCTACTCTTACAGTTTGGCTATTTATCTTTTTGTCGTTTAAAATTCTATGTATCGTTTCATTATTATTGAAATAAGAAGGTAAAGGCTTTAAAATCAATTTCTCAAAATTATTTTCTTTCAAAAATTTTAGAGCAGCAAATACGCATTTTTGTCTTACTATAAAACTCAAATCATCTTTAAAAATAAACCCTCCAAAGGTTAAGCCTTTATGAGAGTATAGTAATTTTGACAACTTTGCCATTGTTGTTGTCTCCACCGACGACCCCATAACTTCCACACAAGCAGGCAAAACACAAACTAATTCATTTTTTCTATCAAAAAACATCAGAGAAAAATCATCAAATCGTTCTTTATGATAGAATAAATAATCTGTTTCAAAGAAAAAGTGTCCTTCTGAGTTTGTCTCAATAAATGTATTCCAGTTTTTTTTATCTTCTTTAAAATCAAATTTCTTGATAGAAAACATTTTTTAATGATTTGGTTTTGAGTGATTTGTAAAATCATTTGAATTATCCCCTAACAATACCTATTCTGAAAAGTTAGTGTAAAAGAAAAACAAAACCAATTCCATTTTTTAAGCTATTACTTTTTAAGATGAAAAAATACGACGCAATTATTATCGGTACAGGACAAGCAGGTGTTCCTCTAGCTGCAAAGTTTGATAAAGAAGGTAAAACAGTAGCCATTATAGAGAAAGACAAACTTGGTGGAACGTGCGTAAACGATGGTTGTACTCCTACAAAGTCGTATGTTGCAGCAGCAAGAAGAGCATATATAGCCAAAAGTAGTCAAGATTTTGGAGTACAAACAGGAGATGTAAAAATAGATTTGAAAAAAATCAAGCATAGAAAAGATAAGATGGTCAAGGACTCTCAAAGCAACATTCAAAAAATGTTTGATGGGCTAAAAAGTCTTGATTTTTATGAAGGAGAGGGAAGTTTTGTGTCTGAAAATACAATTAAAATTATAGATAAAGATGGTAAAACTCAGCAAATAGAAGGAAAGCAAATTTTTATAAACGTAGGAGCAAAAATTATTATTCCAAAAGAATACGAAGGCTTAGATTTCCTAACCAATACAAGCATTTTGGAACTAGAAGAAATACCAAAATATTTGATTATACTTGGTGCTGGTTATATTGGATTAGAGTTTGGACAGATGTTCGCTCGTTTTGGTAGTAAAGTAACTATTTTGGAGCAGAGTGAACGTTTTCTAAAAAAGGAAGACCAAGATGTAGCACAAGCCATAAAGGAAACTTTAGAAAAGGAAGGTATAACATTTCATATAAATTTAAAAAATATACAGGTAGAGCAAGAAAAAGGGAAAACTAAGGTTACGTTTGAAAAAAATGGAGAGAAACAAGAAGTACAAGGCACTGATATTTTGATTTCGGTAGGAAGAAAGCCAAATACAGAAAACCTAAACTTAGAAAATATAGGTATAAAAACAGATGAAAATGGCTACATCAAGGTAAACCAACATTTTCAAACCAACAAAGAACATATTTTTGCTTTGGGCGATTGCAATGGCAAGGGAGCATTTACACATACTGCCTTCAATGATTTTGAGATTGTGAGAGACTTACTTTTCGGAGAGAAAAAACGAAAATTATCTGACAGAATTCCTTGTTATGCGATGTTTATAGACCCACCTCTTTCACGTATTGGAATCAATGAAGAGCAAGCCAAAGAAAAAATGAAAGAAGATACATCTTTAAAGATATTGAAAGGTTTTCGTCCTATGAAAAAAGTGGCTCGTGCTACTGAAATGGGAGAAACCGATGGGATGATGAAGGTTTTGATAGACAAAAAAACAGAAAAAATACTAGGCGCAACTTTTTTTGGAGTTTCAGCAGATGAAACCATTCACGGAATTATTGATATTATGTATGCAGAAAAGTCATACAAAACAATTCGTGATGCTGTACATATCCATCCCACAGTGAGTGAGCTTATTCCAACAATGTTAGCAAGTTTAGAGGATTTTGAGAAATAATTATTTTCCAAAAATAGATTTTCTAAATTCACTAGGCGACTGATTAGCATACTTTTTAAAAAGTGAACTAAAATAACTTAGACTATTAAACCCAACTTTATAACACACATCTGTAATACTCAGTTTTACATCAGAGAGCAGTTTTTTTGCTCGGTTGATGCGCTGTTTTAAAATATAGTCTACTGGAGTAATACCAAATTCTCTTTTGAAGGCTTTATAAAAATTAGATTCGCTCATACATGCGAGTTTGCTTAGTTTTTCTACAGTTATTTGTTCCTCCAAATGATTCTCTACATATTCTATCACAAAGGCAAAACGATTCTGAGAACTATATTTTTTGTATTCATTAAAAACTAAATTACAAGCCTGTGTTTGCATAATTCTGATAAGAAGTTCTTGTAGAGCAAGGTCGGCAAGCATATTTTTTGCACTGTCTTTTCCTAATGAGATATGTGTAATTCTATCAATTACATTTTTTAGTTCTATATTATTTTTTAGGTGATAATTAGGATTTTCTATTGTCCAACTCCCATTTTTATTTTGGGGAGTTATTAGCTTTGGAAACTGTTGGTTGAGTGTATCTAATATGCCTTTTACTTTTTCATTATCAATGGCAATAGCTAAACATTGAGTAGGGTTTTTCTCATCAGCTTCTGGAAAATCAATAATCATTTTTTCATTGGCAGGAACAATAACGCTTTCTCCTGGTAAGTAATCAAATGCTTGTTTTTGATTTTCTATTGTCTCAAAATGTATCTTTTCAAAAGGCTTCATAACTTTTTTTCCACGAATCATTGAAGTTATGGTAAGCGTATCAAAAGTTAGATGTACTTTTTCACTTTTTTGATGTGTTTCAAATAAATTGAGTTCAAAGTGGGGTAAATTAAATCTTGAGCGATTTTCTACAAGAGTTTCAAGACGACTATAATCTGTTAGTTTCTGTTTTTTTGGAGCAAAAGAAGGCGTTTTGATAAGAGAATCCATAATTGATGAATATTATTTATATGTGTGTAGATAGTGTTTATTGGCTAGAAACAATATACAAAATTTTACCAAATTTTATTCTATAAAAATATTGATAGAATACTATAAAGTTTTGATAGAATACTGAAAGTAAGTAGATAATTAATAGGTTAAGTTTGTAATAATTCAATGAGGAATTACTCTAAATGAAGCTATCAGCTTCTTTTACAGTCATTCATTTTAGTTTAATATATCACATACAAACATAATATTAATATGGAGGCTACAAAAACATCAGATAAACTTGCTTTTCCTAAATTTAAGGAACGCTATGATAATTTTATAAATGGAGAATGGACTTCACCTATCAAAGGAGAGTATTTTGATAATACTTCGCCTGTTACGGGAAGTTCAATAACAAAGATTGCTCGTTCTACTAAAGAAGATGTAGAACTTGCTCTTGATGCAGCTCATGAAGCCTTTAAAACATGGTCTAAAACATCAGCTACTGAAAGAAGTAATATTCTTTTAAAGATTGCTGACATTATGGAAGAAAACTTAGAGTTTTTAGCCAAAGTAGAAACAGTAGATAATGGAAAAGCTGTAAGGGAAACAAAAGCTGCCGATTTGCCTCTTGCTATTGACCATTTCCGTTATTTTGCTGGTGTAATCCGTGCAGAAGAAGGAAGCGTAGCAGAACTAGACCAAAATACAGTTTCTATTAATGTAGATGAGCCGTTAGGTGTTGTAGGACAAATTATTCCTTGGAACTTCCCTCTTTTGATGGCGACATGGAAACTTGCACCTGCTTTAGCTGCTGGTTGTTGCGTTGTGATGAAACCTGCTGAACAAACTCCTGTCGGAATCTTGATTTTGATGGAACTCATCAAAGATGTACTTCCTAAAGGAGTAGTAAATGTAGTTTCTGGTTTTGGTGTAGAAGCTGGAAAACCATTGGCTAGTTCTTCAAGAGTAGCAAAAGTTGCCTTTACAGGTGAAACAACTACAGGACGCTTAATTATGCAATATGCTTCTGAAAACATCATTCCTGTAACTATGGAACTTGGTGGAAAATCGCCAAATATTTTCTTCCCTAGTGTAATGGATGCAGATGATGAATTTTTTGACAAGTGTTTGGAAGGTGCAGTAATGTTTGCGCTAAATCAAGGTGAGATATGTACGTGTCCGTCAAGAATGCTTGTTCACGAAGACATTTATGATAAATTCATTGAAAGAGTTATCGAAAGAACTGAAAAAATCAAAATGGGACATCCATTAGATGATTCTACAATGATGGGAGCGCAGGCTTCAAAAGACCAGTACGAAAAAATCTTATCGTATATAGATATTGGAAAAGAAGAAGGAGCAGAAGTTTTGACAGGTGGCGCAGCCAAATATGTTGATGGTCTAAAAGATGGCTATTATATTCAACCAACTATTTTGAAAGGACACAACAAAATGAGAGTATTTCAAGAAGAAATCTTTGGACCTGTTGTTTGTGTTACAACATTCAAAACTACTGAAGAAGCTATCGAAATTGCAAATGACACACTTTACGGCTTAGGTGCTGGTGTTTGGACAAGAGATGCTCACGAACTTTATACTGTTCCTCGTGCTATCGAAGCTGGACGTGTTTGGGTAAATTGTTACCACAATTATCCTGCTCACGCACCATTTGGAGGTTATAAAAAGTCTGGCTTTGGTAGAGAAAATCATAAAATGATGTTAGCTCACTATCGTCAAAACAAAAACATGCTTATTTCTTATGATAAGAAAGCATTAGGATTCTTTTAGTAGATAGAGGCTAAAATAATTTCAAACCCTAAGAGTCTTCAAAAATTCTTAGGGTTTTTTGTCATAAAAAACAATGTGTCAGAAATTTTAGTTTTAAACTTGAAATAACATTATCAAACACAAAAAATTATGAAAAATACACAAGAATACACACCAAGAGTAGTTGCCACAGAAAAGGCGAAGGAAATAATAGACAAGTTAAGAGAGCGCAATGGAGAACTAATGTTTCATCAGAGTGGAGGTTGCTGTGATGGCTCGCAGCCTATGTGTTTTGCAAAAGGAGAATTTAAGGTTGGGGCAAATGATGTTTGGGTTGGAACGATTCACGGATGCGATTTTTTTATGAATCAAGACCAATTTGATTACTGGAAACACACTCATCTCACTATCGACATCACAGAAGGCAGAGGCTCTAGTTTTTCCTTAGAAATTCCTTTGGGCTATCGCTTTATTGTAAAATCTAGGCTTTTTACAGAAGAAGAAGCTCAAAATTTGATTCCTGTCAAAAATGGAGAGGAGTATTTGGAAGAAACAACTGTAGGATAAAATTAACCTTTGTATAAATTTTTATCTATTTCTAAAGCAAATTCTTCTAAGGCTTTTTTGTATTCTTCGTTTTTGATTCCTGCTACAAAGAAGCCTTTCAGTTCTTGATATTTCGTACTCATAGAAACTGGAACAATCAATTCCATTTCTTCAAAATATCCTCTGTAATTATTAGATTTTAAGTGATATATGGCTTTTTGGATGAGTGGGTGCATTTTTATCTTGTTTAGTGTAATATAGATTCTAAAACTCCTTCGGCTCAACCATCACAACCTCTTCTCTTTCCACCACCACGGCACCAAGTGCAGCACCTTTTGGTTTTCTGACATATTTTTTAGGTGTTACGATGACAGGACAAAGCGAGTCGGTTTTGCGTTTGGAATAATAAGCAGCTAAACTGGCAGCTTTTTCGATAACTGATTTTGGAAACGGCTTTCCTGCTCGGTACTTTATCACTACATGCGAACCTGCTACACCACGAGCATGAAGCCACAAATCTTCCTTGTAAGCAAATTTTTGAGTGAGCAAGTCGTTGTTTTTAGAATTTTTACCCACCAAAATCTGAAAGTCTTGATATTCAAAAACCTTGAATGGTAATTCATCAGGTTCGTTTTCTTGAAAATTGCTGACTTTTATTTTATTGGTTTTTAAATATTTTCGCATCTCTTTTAGCGATTCAAAGTTTTCTATTTCCTCAATCTGATTTTCTAGTGTTTTGAGTTGCTCTTCCTTTTTCTCTAAATTTTGATACAGGTTATCAATTTCTAGCTTTTGATTTTTAGCTTTTCTATAAAAAAGCTCTGCATTTTTTTGTGCTGAAAGGTGGTCTTTTAAAGGAATTGTAATCTGCTCATTAGTATAAAAATCAAAAAGTTCTACTGATTTTGAGCGTGGTTCTACTGCATGAAGATTTGCCATCAAAATATGACCAAACTCCTCATAACGCATTGTATTTTCTACTTTTTCTATCTTTTTTAATGTTTTATCAATATAGTTTTGCGTTTGGCGATGGTGTTTTTCTATGGCTTTTAAAGCTGCATTTTTTTCCTTGTGTAGATAATAACGCCTAGAAAATTCCATATAAAACAGATTGCAGGCTTCTAAGGCATTTTTTGTTTTATGTAAAATCTGTATTTCATCTTTTTGAGCTTCAAAAACTTCATTCGGATTCAAGATAAAGAGTTTTATATCATTTTTTTTCAGAAATACATAAAAATCTAAATCATCAACATCATCAAAATAGGTAATTAGTTTTTCTATCTCTTGCCAATAATTTTCTTCTGATTTATCTTCACCTACTTTATTCTCTATGTATCTCAATACATCTTTTCCAAAAGTAGGAAACGTTTTTTTGATGCCCTTTTCTACAAAATCTTCTTTTTCTTGGTCTAGGCTTCTATCCAAGTTTTCATAATCAATTTCCCAATCAGCTTGCAATTTGTGTTGGAAAATGGCTTCTACTTCAAGTTCTGAATCTTTATTAGGAGAAAATAAAATAATATTCGAACGATTGCCAAATAATTTGAATAGCAAAGTATTGTTTTCTCCGTCTTCTGTTTCAAGTTCTAATCCAAAAGCTCGCTCGTTATTAAACTGCCGAATACTTGTGACTTTTGCTCCAATAATCTCATCAAAAAGGTCGATGCTATTGCGTTTGGCTCGTGCAAAAGTTTGAGGAAAAGAAAGCGTAGTAAGTTCTGGGGTAAAGGTAGAACGAATCCAAAATTCCGTTTCTGGATTATCATTATCAATAAGTCCGATTAGTAGCTCATCTTTATTCTGTGAAAAAATCGTTGCAATCTCAAATCCTATAATTTGCTTAGAAAGTTCTAAGGAGAGCGCACGAATGAAATAATAATTATTTTGCATAGTTTTAAAAAATATACTGAAATTCTATTTTATCAGATTTTTGTATTATTCTCTTTAGAAAAATGTGATATTGAAAATTACTTTCTTCATCTTCTAAATCACAGATTATTAAAACATGTTGGCTATTTTTAAAATAAGAACTAAAGCCAACAGCAAAGCTCTCAATTGCTTTTATTATAGACTGTTTGGAATTTGTTACTTCTACAGCCTTATCAGACATCTGACTTATTCCTAAAAGTTGTAATGTATCTTCTTTAGAAAATAACTCTTGAATCAAGTCCTTTTCTTGAATACATTTTTTTATTGATTCTATACTTTCACTTCTGAATATAAACTTATTTGATGAAGCATTGGAAATGGAATCTACATAAATGGGAAATCCATTTGTATTTAAAACAGGATAGTTTTTTAACTTGATGAAACTAGACTTGAAAAAATCTTGAAAAAATGTATTCTCTCTTTCAACTTCTTTTTCTAATCTAATTTTCGCTAATTTTTCAGAAAGTTTTGATGAATTTTTAAACATATCCATTTGTCTTGTTGTAGCAATCTTGTAGAATACAACCACAAAAAATAGAAAAAGATGCGATTTTGAGTTATTTTTTTTATTCTATCATTGCTACAACTCTAGCAGGTGCAGCCGAACCTCCTTTTATTTTTAGTGGAAAAGCAGCTACCTTGAATCCACTATATGGCAAGGCATCAAGGTTGGTAAGTTGTTCCATGTGGCAGTATTCATAATCAATTCCTACTAGGTGAGCCTCCCAAAACAGCTCTGAATTATTACTCTTTTTTGCCTCTTCTACCAAATACGGTAAGGGCAAATCCCAACCCCACTGGTCTATTCCCATTACTTTTATTCCTTTTTTTATAAGCCATTCTGTTGCTGCTGCACTCATTCCTGTTCCGTGTGTAAAGAATTTTTTTGTTCCCATGTGTTTGTCTCTTCCTGTTTTTATCAAGACAATCATTCCTTTTTGAAGCTCTATTTTTTCCTTATTCAAAAATTCTTCAATATCTTCTACTGTAATGGCTTCAAAATCGGCTTTGTGTTTCATATCAATCACAACGCCTTCTCCAAAACACCACTCTAAAGGAATTTGGTCTATGGTTTTGGCAGGTTTTCCCTCACAGGTAGGAGCGTAATGCCACGGCGCATCTAGGTGGGTGGTAGAGTGAACTCCCATTTTTTTGATGGTGTCATCTGCCCAACCAATAAAGTTCTTAGGAAATAAATTAAAAGGCAATCCCAAATACCTAATAAGCCACTTTGCACTTTTATGAGCTTTATGTTTTATCTTGACCTTCATAAAAAATGGGTCATTGGGGTTGTACTGGATAGTTTTGGATAAATCTATAATTTGCATAAGGTGTAGAGTTGTGAAAAAGTCTAATTGCTTCAAATACGTTTTTTGTGAATATATCTAAGCAAATTAAAAATTGATGAAACTAATAAATGATAAATAAAAAGGCTACCGTTTTTCAGATAGCCTCTAAGAGAATTGTGTTGAGAAATATTTATCTTACAAATATTACCCTATAAGTTGCTTGGCAAGGCTTTCAATATTCATCCCTCCCATTTTTCCAGAAGACATTATCAAAAGGTTATTTTGTTTCCAGTTTTGAGCTACTAAGAAAGATTCTAGTTCATCAGGCGTTGTAAATACTTCCAAATCTTGTCTTTTGAAGGCATCTTTTAGGTCTTGTTTCGAAATAGAAGGCAAGCCTTTAGCTTCTATATATTCAGGATTATAATATACAATAGCAGTATCAGCCTCTTTTGATGTACTGGCATATTCATTAATAAAATCTTTATTCAGACTGCTATAGGTATGAAGTTCCATACAAGCTGTGAGGCGTTGTTTGGGATATTGTTTTTTTACAGCTTTTATGCTTGCCTCTACCTTTGATGGCGAATGTGCAAAGTCCTTAAAAACGTGCATTTGTTCGTTTTCCCCAACAAGTTCCATTCGTTTGGATGCTCCTCTAAACGACATCATAGCGTCGTAAAACTGACTTTCTCTAATTCCTAATCTTCTACAAACTGTTTTGGCAGCATTCAAATTAGACATGTTATGCTCTCCAAAAACAGGGATTTCCATTTGTCCGAGTTCTGTCTTCAAAAATGTTTTTCCATCCTCTACTGTTGAAGGGTGGGTAGTATAAGGCAAACGGATAGTATCAAAATGTATTTTTTCGTTGTCTTCTACTATTTCTTTGACCAGTTTGTCTTCTTGGTTATAGACAAACGCACCAGCTTTTACCGAATTTTCGGCAAACAAACGAAACTGTTTTTTATATTCCTTAAAAGTAGGATAAACATTGGCATGATCCCAAGCTATTCCACTCAAAACGCCAATATGATGATTATAATGCAAGAATTTAGGAGATTTATCTAATGGTGAAGTCTGATATTCATCACCTTCAATAATGATTATTGGTGCATCTGAAAGCCTAACTGTAGAATCAAAACCCTCTACATAAGCTCCTACTAAATAATCAAAGTCATAACTTTGAAGTTTTAGAGTGTGCATTATCATTGCTGTAATAGTAGTTTTTCCGTGGCTACCTGCAACAACTACACGCTCTTTGTTTTCAGAAAGAGAATAAATATACTCTGGGTACGAATATATTTTTAGTCCTAGTTCCTGTGCCTTCAAAAGCTCTGGATTGTCTGCTTTTGCGTGCATTCCCAATACAATTTTATCTATCTCAGAAGTGATTTTTTCTGGAAACCAACCTGCTTCTTGTGGCAACAAATTGTATTCTTTCAGACGGCTTTCTGATGGGTCGTACCACGCATCATCTGAGCCTGTAACAGTGTTTCCATTTTGTTTTTCTCTGATAGCGATATTGTGCATAACGCTTCCTCCGATTCCGATAAAATGTATATTCATGTAATTAGAGCTATTTATTTCTTAACTAAGATAATTTTACTTAATGAGAACAAAGATACATTAAGTAAACGAACAATTAAAAATGGAGAATTGATAAAATGGAGTGTACGACAAACTTCCCTTCTTGCAAAACATTCAATATTTCGTTGCTCTGCAACTCTACTTTATACATTTTATTTTATTCTACCAACAGAATGTTGCTCTGCAACTTGTATGACTGTAAAATAGAAATGTCAGTTATGTTATAATTGAAAATCAGTAAAAACGTGTTTTTTGTAAAAAAAGTATAGAAAAAGTTGCAGCGCAACATCACATTTGTAGCATTGATTATCATAATTTATTTGGGAGTTGCAGCGCAACGAAATGTAAAGGCTATTTTTTTTACTCTAAAATCAAAAGAGATTTTTGTCGTACACCTATAAAATGTTTCTTTACTTAGCTTATTCAAACAAAAAGAAACTATCTTTGCAGTAAAATTCTATTATTCTTAGATAAGGCAAGCCTTATCATTACGTAAATTGCTATTCAAAATGCTTGATTCTACCTTCCAAATGACTGCCCAAACGATGTACGGCTTAGACGATATTCTTGTTCAAGAACTAAAAGACTTAGGAGCAAAAAATATTGTCAAGGCAAATCGTGCTGTAAGTTTTGAGGGTGATTTGAGGATGATGTACAAGGCAAATCTTTGTCTCAGAACGGCTCTCCGTGTGCTTGTTCCGATTACAGAGTTTAAGGTCAAGGATGAGAACGATTTGTATGAAAAAATTCAAACTATTGATTGGGAAAAATATTTGTCTATCAAAGAAACTCTAGCCATTAACTGTACGCTTAGTACCAACTTGTTTACGCATTCTCGTTATATTGAGCAAAAAGCAAAAGATGCTATTGTAGATAAATTTAGAGAAAAATACAGACGCAGACCTTCTGTTGATATTTTAGACCCAGATTTGAGAATTCAACTTTATATTAAAGATGATATTTGTTCTGTGATGCTCAACAGCTCTGGCGATCCACTTTATAAACGTGGGTATAGGGGCAAAACCAACCTTGCACCTATCAATGAAGTTTTGGCTGCTGGGCTTATATTGCTTTCAGGTTGGGACAAAAAAAGCGATTTTATAGACCCTATGTGTGGTTCGGCAACGCTTTCTATTGAGGCTGCTCTTATTGCTGCTAATATTCCTGTGGGTTCTTTCCGTACTCTTTTTGGCTTTGAAAAATGGTCAAATTTTGATGCTGATTTGTGGGAAGAAGTATTTGATGAAGCCATGGAAAAAATCAATACCGATGATATGCCTACTATTTTGGCTGGAGAAATTTCTAAAAATGTAGCTCGTAAGGCAGCAGGTAACATTGCAGAAGCTAATTTAAAGAAACACATCACGCTAAGAGAAAGTGCTTTTCAAGATTTAGTTCCACCAGAAAGAAAAGAAATAACAGAACCAAAGCAAGAAAAAAGAGAAAATACAGATAGTGAAAAACCTTGGCTCAAAGGAAAAAAAGCCAACCGAGGCGTAATTATTATTAATCCTCCGTATGGAGAACGAATGGATAAAGATGAAGATATAGAAAATTTTTATGCTGAAATTGGAGATACACTCAAGCAAAATTGGGCAGGCTATACAGCTTGGATTATTACTTCAAACTTAGAAGCAGCCAAGAAAATAGGTCTTTCTGCCAAACCAAAAATAAAAATGTATAATGGAGCTTTAGAATGTCGTTTTATGCGCTACGAACTTTATGAAGGCAGTAGAAAGAATGATAAGCGAGAATATTACAAAAAAATAAAAAAATAAGTATAAATATCTTATTTTTTGCTTAAATTTAGTGTCATTTTTTAACCTATTTTATTTTTTGCCGTATGACACAATTTTTTACTACTAAATGGATTCCATTAGTTAGTTATGATAATAGAAAAGACTATCTCAACCAAGTACAAAAAAAGGTAGATAAAATTTCTGATAAGTTTGTTATTTTATTTTTTATCATAGGAGTTTGTCTTGTTCCAGTATATGATACGTGGTTTTTTACGTGGGTTACGATAGGTTGTAATTGTATGCTCTATCTGATGGTTCGCTTGGTTCTACAAGAAAGTACCATTTCTAGGGTATTGATAGCTATTGTCTATACTATTTTTATGCTGCAATTTATAGGGCAGCTTCACGGAATGGCAGAAATGCACTTTTTTTATTTTATCAATGCAACTCTTTTAATCATTTATCAAGATTGGAAAATGCAGTTGGTCTATGCGTTATTAGCTATTGGGCATCATACACTACTAGCTCTTTTACAATGGAAATATGGAACAGATTTGAGTCAGTATTTTATAGGGTATGGAGGTATTACATTTTTTCGTTTGTTCTTTCATTTTGGACTTGCATTTCTGATGTCTTTTATCTGTGGACTTTGGGCATATCTTATACAAGAAGTGTGTATTCAGGCTTCTTTAAATAAAACACTAGATTAAAATTGTAAAAATCATAATAAAACACTACCTTTGCAGTCTTGTTTTTTAATAGAACAAGAATTTATAAATTAATTTTTCAGACCTCTCTAAACTTTAGAATAAGTTATGGCAACTCGTTTAAGACTTGCAAGAAGAGGGCGCAAAAAAGCTGCACGCTTCGAAATCGTTGCTGCTGACTCCCGAGCGCCACGTGATGGTAAATTCATCGAAAAAATCGGGACTTACAACCCACAAACTGTACCTGCTACTATCGATATTGATGACGAAAAAGCTATGAAATGGCTTATGGTAGGAGCGCAACCTTCTGAAACAGTAAGAAGAATGTTGCAGTACAAAGGTCTTATGTATCGTAAGCATCTTCAATTAGGTGTAAACAAAGGTGCAATCACTCAAGAAGCTGCTGACGAAAAAATGACAGCTTGGAGAGAAGCAAAAGACCAAAAAATTGCTAATCGTATTTCTAAACTTTCTGACGACAAGCAAAAAGCTGCTAAAGAGCGTATGGCTGCAGAAGCTAAAGTAAAAGAAGCTCGTGCAGAAGCTATCCGTAAGAAGCAAGAAGAAGCTGCAAAAGCAAATGAGCCTGCTGCAGAAGCAAGCGAAGAAGCTCCAGCAGAAGAAAATGCAGAAAACGCAGGAGAATAATTTGTAAGACTAATGGATTTTTCAAATCTGTTGTTTTTATAAAAAATACTTCAGAAAACTCTTTTTTATTATTTCTAAATAAAAAAGAGTTTTTTTTTGAAAAACGATACACTATCAAATTATTTTTTTAACTTTTCAGTACCATAACTAACAAAACAAGCTAACCGTTTAATAAAAACGACTAAAGTACTGGACATGAGATAAAAAATTGTTGGTGTAGCTATGCTAAAACACCAACCTTTAGTTTAGCAGTATCAAATTTAGTTGCAAAAAACAGCT
>NZ_JAHDIG010000081.1 GCF_020630935.1 Bernardetia sp. | reverse complement strand
AAAAAAAATATTTTATCAGTTATGAAAATTCTACATCAACTTAATCTGCTATTTTTTCTACTCTTCTTACTTTTTCATTCTGTTTTTTCTCAGACAGCAATTCTAAATACAGAGTATCAGAACGTATTTACCTACCAAGGCTTGCACGTTCAGAGTGTTACGACAGTTGCCTTTGACAAGACTGGAAATTATGTAGCTTCTGGCGACCACAAAGGAAAAATTTTACTTTGGAACGCTCAAAATGGAAAGCTAGAACAGCGTTTCGAAAGACATACAGGCAAGATTACAGATATTCAGTTTTCGGAAGACAATAAAATTCTAGCTACAGCTTCCTACGATGGAACAGTCAAAGTTTGGGACATCAAGACGGGAAATATTATTCAAGATTACCAAAACCCAGCTGTTCCTGCTTACGACAACGTAAAAGGCTATGAGCCGACGTTTGTTGTTTTTGATACAGAACATCCAGAACAAATTTATTTTGGAGGAAATAACAGAAAAATTATGAGAGCAGATATTCGCTCGCCAAGAATGGAGCAGGTATGGCAGACCTATGAATATTCTATCACGTCTGGAAAGATGATAAACGGAAATTTGGCAATAGGTTATGATGGGAAAATGGCAATTTTCAATACCAAAACCAATCAGATGATGGCTCAAATCGGAGCTACTGATGCAGCTTTTGATGATAAAATTTGTGAATTGGATGTTTTGCCTTCAAAAAATATTTTGGCAGGCTGGACAGTAGATGGGCGAGTTTTGATGTGGGATATTGCTAAAAATAAAATTGTAAAATCATTTCAAGCAGGCTTGGGGAAAGGCTCTAGTGTTTTTAAGTTTTCGAAAGATGAGCAGTTTCTTCTGACAGGTTTTTACAACAATTCGGCTCGCCTTTGGAATATTGATAAAGTGAATAATGCGTTAGATGTAAAAGAAAAACAGAAACTTGGAGCTCATAGATTGTCAGTAAAAGATTTAGACATAAGCCATGATAATTCTCTTTTAGCTACAGCAGACGGCAATAAAGTTCGAATCTGGAAAAAGGTTAGAAAAAATAGCAATGACTTAGCAGAAGAAAAGCCTGAAAGGCAGCAAAATTTTGTCTTGAACGAAAAAATAAATCTACTTCTTCATTTCGAACGCTCAAAAGACGTGATGATTGATGATTCAGAGGAAAAGCTAGATAAAGTGGTAGATTATTTGAAAAGAAATCAAGAAGTTGTGATAGAGCTTCACGGACATACTGACAATGTGGGAATACCACGCTTAAATCTTGAGCTTTCTGGAAAAAGAACATTAAAAGTCAAAAACTATTTGGTTTCTAAAGGCATTGAAGCGCATCGAATTACTATTTTTCCACACGGACAAGAAGAGCCGATTACAAGCAATCGAACCGAAGCAGAAAGAGAACAGAACCGACGAGTAGAAATGATTGTGAGGAAAAGATAAACATCAACATCAAACAAACCCTAAGTGTCTTCAAGAGACTTAGGGTTTTGGCAAAAATATTATAAAACGGCATTAATCAGAACTAAAAATAAATTATGAAAAAATCTACTTTATTACTACTTTTTCTGTGCTTGACAACACTTTCCATAGCACAGAATCATAACAAAATCATTGCGATTGATAATTTTTTGCTTCATAACATTCCAAATGAAGGCTGGGTAGTTCACGATATCAAAGACCCTGCAAGTCCTACGTTTAGAGGTTTTTTGAAGGTGGAAGGTTCTACGGATGCTGTTATCAGAAATGGTATTTTGTACACTCAAAATCAAAATGATTTGGTCGGAATTTCAGTTGGGGATAATTTTGAAAATGTAGAAGAACCCAACCGAAAAAGAATTAAAGACTTATTTGAAAATGGAAATGGCAGAGGAAGTCAAGATGAAATAAAATTCTACCCAGCACAGGGAACAAAAGGCAGTCGTAGTTCTAAAAAAACACTAATAGCTAGTTCAGACACAGAAGATATTGACGAATTTTTGAAAAAATATGCTCCAGCTATTAGCTTAAACGGAACACAAGGCAATTCTGTACAAGGGTCAATGTCTCGTTTTGCGCTCTCCGAAAACACACTTTTTGCCATAGATAAAAATAACCTTCACATCGTAGAATTAGATAAAAAAACACTCAAAAAAGCAGAAAAAAGTATCAGAGTTTCTTCTGATGCAACTATCGAAACGGCTTTTGTATCTTATAATCGTCTTTTTATTGGTGCAAAAGATGCTCTCTATATCTTAGGTATTTCAAATCTAAATCGCTTAGAAGAGCCTCAGAAATTTTCTCATGAGCGTTCTTGTGACCCAGTTGTAGCAACTAGAGACTACGCTTACATTACACTCAACGCAGAAGGAGAGTGTGAAGGACAGGATAGTAGATTAGAAATTGTATCTCTAAAAAATGGAATTAGTGGAGCAGTTTTGTCAAACTTTATTCCTTTAGATGCGCCTAGAGGTCTAGCCTTATCTTCTTCTGAGCAGTTTTTATTTATCTGTGATAGAAATAAACTCAAGGTGTTTGATATTTTGAATCCTCGTGAGCCAAAGGAAAAATATAGTTCTTCGTTGATAGATGCCTATGACGTTTTGATTCATGAAGAAAAACTAATTGTAGTAGGGAAAAACCGTGAAGGACAAACCAAAATTCAAATTTTTGATGAAAAATTAGCCGAAAAAAATAGATTCAAATTACTTGGGGAAATCATAGGAAATTAATTTCCTCGTTGACGGCTGTATTTTGAGCCTCAACGACGGTTTGCATTTAAAAACAATTCAACAAATGAAATTACATTCTACCAAATTACCACCTACTTTTTTTATCTGCCGTTGTTGGTGTCTCCACCAACGACTATTACTTGCTTTATTTTTTACATTCATTTTTTTAAATTTTGCACAAGCACAACAGCATAAAAAGAGAATGGTGCGTTTTTTTACGATGGCACATACTATTCCGTCTATGCAAACAATAGATAATATCGCCCCTGCAATGGAAGATGCTGTTAAGAGGTTACAGTTTATGGAAAAAAAAATAGGAGAATATTTCCCTATTTATTCATCTGATGTGTATAAAGATGACGAACTGACACTTTCTAGTCTCATGGAAATTCTCAACGACACGCCAGAAGATACAGCAACAGTGGATTATGTTATGGTATTTTCTATTTTGGTTCATGGAACTAAAAATAATCTTTATCCTCAATATCCAGATTTACATTTTGCAGATGGAACGACATATTCTTCAAAGGATTTATTAGATGAAATAGAGGCAATGGAAGAGTACAAACTCAAACTGGTTATTATAAATGCTTGTAACGACACAGAGCTTCCAAGAGGCTTGGTCTTGCAGCCTAATAATGTAGGAGATGATACACAGGTAACAAATAATCAGCCTACCACTTCAGAAAATATTTCACTTAGTGCGCCTTTTACACCTTTAGAACAGTCAAATTATACTTTATTCAATCAAAATGGAATAGCGTATATTATCAGCACAGGAAAAGATATGACCTCTGTAAATGAAAACGACCGTTGTGTTTTTATTGCTCAATATGAAAATGTATTTCAAGATGTGTTTATAAATAATGAAAAGAAAGTAACCTTTGAAGATTTTTTTGAGGAAGTAAAAGTAAAAACAGAAGCTGCTGCTGCTACTATTCACAATCCGAATGCGTATGATGAATTTATTATTCAAATTCCTTTTTATGAAGTGAAATTAGAAAGCAATTCAGTAGAAATAAACAGTAGTGCATCTGATGATAGTGAAAACACAGACAGTAATAATGATTCTACACAAAATGAGCAAATAGCAAAAAATACAAACGATAATCCCATTGATACACAACAAGAAACTACAAATGTAGAGGCAAACAGTAGTGTAAATGAGAATGAAAATAGCGACGAAGACGAGCAAAAACGAATCAATGCCTATAAGTGGTTTGCCAAGACAATTCCTACACCAACAGAGGAGTTTTTGAGAGATTTACAAGAAGTACAGTCAAAAAATATTTCTTATAAAGTAGCCGAACAATATTATCTCAATATTCTGTCTAGTTATTTTAATAAAGATAGTGATTGTCCTTATCAAGTGTGTAGTGCAAAGCGACCTAGTCCACGAACGTTCCCAGTAAAAAAATATATGAAAAAACTCAAACGAACGATGGAAGGCTCAAACAAACTCTACGATGAAATCAGTATTTATTTAGATGATTACAGAATCAAGATTTGTGAAGAGAATGAGTTTAAACAAAAATCTAAAAATATTTGGGAAGGTGATGTTACTTTTTATCAGCATTTTGAAGGAAAAAAAGGAAGAAAGCAAAATCTTTACGAAGACTGTACAGAAAAAAATATAACAGTTCGTATAGTTTATAATCCAAATAATCAACAATTTGAATGGTATTTTACAGATGTAAAAATTGTTGGCTTTAATACAGATTGTAACTAACTTTTTCTTGTTCAAGCATTCTGCTTGGACACACTTCTTCGTCAGCATATGCTGACACAATGATAAGCACAAGATAGAATCTTGCGCTAGACTATTTCGTAATTGAATTGAACTATGCTCTACTTTACTCTTCTACTTTCCTTTTTTTTTCAAACAGACTCACTAGATATTTCTATCACTGATACGACAGATAATATTTTTGTAATGAGTTCTTATGATGAAGAAGAAATTATCATCTCTAATCAGAATACATTAGATTCTTTATTTTCTTTATGTTATCGACAAGGAAAAGAGAGCAATCATATACTACAAACTAGAGAACAGCAGAACAAAGACGATAATTCTGATAGAATACAGGGCTATCTAGCTCAAAATTTTTTAGATGAAAAAACGTGTGAACGAAGCATGATTGACGTAGAAAACCCATATCAAGAAATGATTACACTACGGAATTACTGGCAGTTCCATGTGGTTGATTTAGCAAAAAGAAATTACAAATTTGGAGCAAATACGCTTTTGCCTTTACAGTTTTCAGCAAGTAAAGACACTATTTTTTCTGTTGTACACACAACAGTTAATGTTTTTTCTACGTCCAAAAATGGTAATGATTCTTTAGTTAAGCGTATTCCAGAACAATATCGTTTTGCCAATTTCAAAAATGGAAATACTTGGAAGTCGTTCTTGGTGGGAAAGCAGCGACGCATTACAAATTTGAAAGGATACATAAAATCTACTCATGAAAATCCATTACAGCTCGTAACATGGGAGTGGACAAAGTCTAAGGAAACTATGAAAAAAGAACTTCAAAGACTTAGAGCAGGAAAACAAATTGACAGCACTATTTTTGAAAATAAACCTTCTGATTTTAAAGAGATATATAATGGAGGAGATACAGTTTTTTTGAAAGCCCAGCAAGAAATTATAATAACGACAAAGAAAAAAGCAGAAAAGAAAGTTTTACAAAACGCCACAGCAGAGCTTTGGGCAAAAGTACATCAAGGCGATAAAGAAGAAAGAATTATAGATTCAAAACTTATACTCAAAAATGATTCAGTAGGGTTTATGTATTGGATTGTTCCAGATACGCTTACTAAAAATCAGAGTTATTCTATTCATCTTTTCAATGAGCAAAATAATTCTATTCATCTCAAAACTCCGTCTTTCAAAGTGAGTGATACAAGTGTTGTCATTACTACACTGCCTCCAAAAATTGAGAATGTACAGGCTGCCTTTTTTCCAAGAAATCTGAAAAATCAGAACGATTCGACCTCTACACTGCTTGTCTATTGGGAATCACAATCTATAAAAGATGTAGAAATAGATTTATACACGAAGGGTGGAAAATTTATTACTTCTTTAGCTTCTTATAATGTGGTCAATGTAGGTGAATACAAATGTAAAATAAAAGATGGTTTATATCAGAAAAACTGTGTCGTACGAGTTACGGCAACAAATCCACGTTCGCTTTATGACGAGAGCAGTTCCTTAACAGTTGGCATTCCTCCAAACAAGGTAAAGAAAGCAAATCAGAGAAACGAAAAAGCCAAAAAGCAAAACAATATGCGAAATGGAAAGACTAAAAAACGCTTTTTCTTGGTGCGTTGGCTATTTGGGTAGAAAATAGTAAAAATTAACTGTTGTTGAGGGTTAAAATGCAGTCGTCGTCAACAAGGAAAGCAAATATCTTATCTATTTTCCAAACCCCAATGTCTGCATTACTTCTTTTCCTTGATAATCGAATCGTGTTCTTTGTTTCTTGATAAGTTTTCTTTTCAAATTATTTAGTGTCAGTTCTTCTGGGTTATCAATTAGGTCAGTAAATATTTCATCAAACCAAGCGAAAAATACACCTCCGTCTTTTGTAATGTAAGCAGGCTCTCCTCTCTTAGAAGAATAGATAGTAAGAGATTCTTTGAAAACGTCTGTCATATTTTGCTTCAAAAGCTGACTCTGTGTGCCTGCATTTACACTCACTCCACTAGAATAATTATGAATCTGTGAATTTTTTAAAAACTGATTACACGTTTCTGCAATTACCCAACGAGTAGAGTATGGAAAACTAGCTTCTATTTGATTACTTATTGTACCTAAATAAATTGAGCCGTTAGGATTAAGAGAAATCAAATTATTATTTGCATCTCGTCTTGTTTTGAATAAAAGATAAGGCAACTCAGTTTCTACTTCTTTATCTGCTTCTCCGTGTCCGACATAATAAAAAACAATAATAGGCTTTTGCCCTTCATATTTATTTTCTAAAGTGGTTAATTGTTTTTTAAGGGTTTGGTCATTGAAGTTATTTCCTGTTAATTCTATATTTTCAAAATCTCTGTTCAAAATGGTAGCTATTTTCTTCATAAGCTCTTCCATTCCATCCATATTTTTTTGTACTCCTTTTCTGATATCTTCGTTGGGGTCAGAAGTTGCTCCACATTGAATCAGAATAAATTTTTCTTGGTTGTTTTGCTGTGGTTTAGAAGTAAAGGAAAAAAGTATAAGCAAGACAAAAAAAGAGACAGTAACATGTTTCATAATTGAAAAAAAATTAGCTAAGATGATTTTTTATAAAAGAGTTAACTCTCAAAAATAATGCTTTTATTGAGTGTTGAAGGTTATTTTTTCTTGTTAGAAAAATTCTTCTTCAAAAAACTATCCTTTTGCTATTTTGTACGATAATGAAATTATAAACAAGTTGTGATTGCATCTTAAAACTTGATTTAACTACTGAATTATGCGTATGAGTTTGAAAAATATTACTCTAAAAGAATTGTGTGTACTTTATTCTGATGCTACTTGTGAGAAGGAAAGACAACGGTATAGTGGTTCTATCTTCGTACATCTACAAAGCATTAAAAGCCAAGCAAAAGCATACCTTCTAACTGGACATTTAGACACGTTTTATTTAGAAGCCGAATTCGAAGATATATTTATAGATACTGTGAAAGCCTTTTTTGAAAATTTGGATAAAAAAGGAGAAGACATCACAAATGCAGAAGGACTATTTTTTAGAATTTATAAAAATAAAGGTATAGATTTATTTAGAAAGGAAGAAAAGAGACGAAATACCACATCTAGTTTAGAAAATTCTGACAATGAAAATAGTTCTTCCAACGAACATTTTTTAAATGGAAAAGCAAAAGAGAATTACGAAAGAGAAGAACAAAATGAAAACTCAGAAAGTGAATTGAATTTGGTTTTGGAGCTTTGTTGTAGTCTTTTGAATGAGAAAAAAAGAGAAGCTACTTATTTACATTATTATGCAGAAATGGCTCAAAAAGAAGTGGCAGAAAATCTCAACATCTCATTATCTGCCGTAAAAGAACGATGTAGAGAAGGCAGAAAACAGACCTTGTTATTTTTAAAAAACTACAAAGAAAATAGAGAGAGCTATAGTGAGTTTAATTTTACACAGAAACAGAAAAATCTACTTTCAGCATCTTCTTTTTTTAATGACATTACTATTTTTGACTGTCAAAATATTGAAAAAGTTTTTGAAAAAGCAACACTGATTTTACAGAAAGAAGATTTAAAGCATTTTCTTAGGTGGCTTTTTAAAAATAGTTTTTTTAGTAAAATACCTAATAAAATTACAGCCAGATGGGCAAATGCACTTTACTTTTGGAAAAATAATTTCTACAAAAAAGAAATACCAGTAAAATCCTAAACATTACAGAAAACATCCGTTTCTGCACTATTTAAAACATAAGAAAAATGAAATCAAGATTTGAATTATTGGCAGATTATGCAAAAGGCAACCTCACAGGAAGTCAGTTGTTATACGTAGAAGCGATATTAGACGATTCGGCAGAAGCAAGAAGAGAACTAAAACGTATTGAATTTTTACTAGAAAAAAAACAGTTAGAAAATCACCAGTCGGAACGTGAGAACACATTACAAAAACTAGAAATACATCAAAGTTTTTCTCAAACCCTACCAATTTCAAAAATTGCTGACTATGTAAAAGGAGAAGTTAGTGAAGAAGAAAAAGCTGAAGTTGAGAAGTTTTTACAAGAAAATGTATTTAATAGAGAAACTTATATCGATTTGCTTCTGATGCAAAAAGAAGGAGAACTAGATAATTACCTTAGAGAACAAGAAGTAAAAAAGCAAGATTTTATCTATCAAAATTTTATCAATAAAAGTGCAGAAGCATCTCAGCAGAAAACAACAAAAATATTCTCTATACAAAGCAAGACATTTCTATACTCTATTGCTGCAACAATTTTACTTTTATTTGTGATAGGAATTGGAATAAAACAGTTTCCTAAAGAGCAATCTACAATGACTACATTAGGAGAAAGAGAAGAGAGAACAAAAGTTGAAAACCAAGCCAACAACTTAAAAACAGATTTAGAAACAGAGTTTGATTTGATTGGTAGTAGAAATAATACAGAAAAAGACAGAGCAGAAATAGAAGAAGATTATAAGTATGTAAAACAAAACTTTCTTCAAAACTGTATAGAACAAAATGAGTGGTTACAAAGACCAATGTTCACAATATATAGTGAAAACCAAGAAAATGAAATAAAATATTCGATAGACGAATTTGGAGAATGGCTCAAAGAAAATGGTGCAGAAAAGCAATTTAGAATAAAAGAATACACAGCTCTAATCCAAAATGAAGATAACCTAACTGAATACAGCATTGTAGAAAATGGAAAAGAAACAAAGAAAGTAGTTATTCCTAATTCAGAAAGCTGTAAGAGTATTTTTATACGAGTAGTATTGAAGGTAAACTAAAAAGGTTTGACTTTTCTATTTAGGTAGCGTAATTTTATAAAAATTATTATTAATTAATCCTCAACGACGGTTTTAGACCTCGTTGATGGTTGCTACACAAAATACTATGCGCCTACATCGTAATTTAGTTTTGGCAGTCATTGATGCACTTGACCAAATTTTTAATCATCAAAAACAAGCCGATAAAGTTGTTGCCATTACGCTAAAACAAGACAAACGCTGGGGAGCAAGAGACAGAAATTTTGTTGCCGAGACGATTTATGAACTAGTGCGTTGGCAACGTTTGTATGCAAAAATAGCAGATGTGGAAAATAAATTTGAAGTACAAAGTTACTCTACTCAAAATCTGTTTCAACTTTTTGCAATTTGGGCTATCTTAAATGAAATAGAACTGCCAAAGTGGGAAGAATTTGAAGGAACAAATTATGATATTGATACAATAAAACAGCAATTCAACGAACTTCAAAGTAGCCGAAAATATAGAGAATCTATTCCAAATTGGTTAGACGAGTTAGGAGAAAAAGAACTGGGAAATGAAACTTGGACAAAAGAAATTGCTGCACTAAACAAACAAGCTCCAGTTGTTTTGCGTGTCAATACACTAAAAACGAATTTAAAAACACTTCAAAGCCAGCTTTTAGAGCAAAACATTGAAACAGAGAAAATAGAAGATTATCCAGAGGCTCTGCAACTAGAAAAAAGAAAAAGTATTGTCAGAAATAAACTGTACAAAGATGGTTTCTTCGAAATTCAAGATGCTTCTTCACAGCTTATTGGTCATTTTTTGGAAGTAAAAGAAGGAATGCAAATTATTGATACGTGTGCAGGAGCAGGAGGAAAATCACTTCATATTGCTGCTCTTATGAAAAATAAAGGACAAATCGTATCAATGGATATTTTTGAAAACAAACTGACAGAACTTCGAAGAAGAGCCAACCGAGCAAATGTCCATAATATTAAAACATTTCCCATAAAACGAAAAGAAAGAGATATTGACTACAATCAGTTTAAGAAATTTCATAATTCTGCTGATAGAGTTTTGATAGATGCGCCGTGTAGTGGCTTGGGTGTTTTGAGTAGAAATCCAGATACAAAATGGAAACTTACCTCCAGTTTTTTGGAAGAAATCAAACAAACACAGCAGACCATTTTACAAGAATATGCTCAAATGACAAAAAAAGGTGGAAAGCTCGTATATGCAACTTGTTCTATCTTACCATCAGAAAATCAAATTCAAGTTGAAATGTTTTTGAAAAGCAAAGTAGGGCAAGGTTTTGAGTTTATTGGGGATAAAAAAATACTTTCTCATCAGACAGGTTATGATGGTTTTTATATGGCTTTGTTGAGGAAAAAGTAAAACTAAGAAAAATAATATTCGTATATTTGAAATAACAGTATATAATGAAAATACTAAACTTGAAATAAAATGATAGATAAAATATTAAAAGCCAAACACTGGCAACTGTTTTTCCTTTTGGTGGGCGTGCCTATTGGTTCTATACTTACTATAGCTGTAATTATATCTTCAATGGTCAAAAATATTGGAACGCCTCCAGACCCAAGTGAGATTTTCAAAATATTCAGCATTGCCAAATTTCTTCCTCTCATAATGGTAGGTTTTGCATCCCTTATTTTTAGCTGGTTTTGGTCGGTAGCTAACGGACTTCAAAATGCAGTCCCTGCAAGCGTTTCGATGAAAACAATAAAATTTAGAATATTCTCTATTATTCCTTTGCTTTATGTGAGTGCAATTTGTGTCTTTATGTTCATTTCTATAAGCAAAATAAAGCCCCAAGACTTACCTCAAATTCCTATGGAATGGATAGGAATAGCAATACTTATTCTACACATTGTCTCTATTTTTGGAGTATTATACACTATATATTTTGCTGCCAAAACACTTAAAACAGTAGAGTTACAGAGAGAAGTTTCTTTTAGAGAATTTGCAAGTGAGTTTTTTATGTTTTTGTTTTTCCCTATCGGAATATGGATTCTACAACCGAGAATCAACGACATTGTAGAAAAGCAAGAAAATGAAGATGATATAGATTGGTAATTTGTAGATAAAAGGCTTGCCTTCTAAAAAAATGATGTTCTAATTTTTATTGGAACATCATTTTTTGTTTGCCAACGTCTAAAATTTAACTGAAAAAAAATTGAAAAAAGAAAAGGAAAAAATAAGAACTCAACTTATTAAGTCACTTGAAGTTTATAGGGAAAAAGCAGGATTTTATTTTTTAGACTTACCAACGTCTAATACTCCACCTATTAATGTTGAACTTGATAATAATGATGTAGAAGTGTTATTCCTAGCTTTAGGAAGCTCAAATCAAATACTCCTAACAACTAAGTGTTTGTTCATTATAAAAAATGGAGAAATCAGTAGAGTTGATGGATTAGATATCAGAGAATTTAATTTTATGAATGTAGAGAGTGGAAGAAACAAAGAGACAAGAGACAAATTTGAAACCCTCAGAGAATACAAGAGTTGGCTCTATTCAGGCAATTTCAAAATTACAAAGACAGATTGCACAGACATAGTTATAAATTTACCTCATCACGATTTTGGTTTCTGCCTATTTAATGCAATTAAAAAACTAAGATTTGTAACTGAAAAGTATGAAGTCTTTTAAAAATGTTTTCAATACAAAAACTTAATTTCTTTACTTTCAAAGTAGCTTATTTTGCTACCTATAGCTTCTACTTGACTACCAAAAAATGAATAAAAAATGGGCTTTAGACTATATCCAATTTTTATAAAATGCCAAAATACTCTCTATTCAGATAAAGATATTTTGAATATCATAGGTAAAGGCAGTTTAAAAAAGTCAAAGACAGTTACATTTTATCAAACCAGTAAACCAAAAGAAAATATATTTATTGGTACTGAAGGAACTACTAAGATTATCGTAAACAGAGACCTTGCTTTTAGTGCTTTTGAAGATGAAAATATTTTCCTGCAACTCAAAGATTGTGAAGTTGTATCAATGATATGGGATGAAACAGGTAATATTTCGGGATTTAGTTTAATTGAAAATGGACGACTAATGCGTAAAATATTAGCTTGTGATGGAGATATTAGAGAAGACTTTGGAAATCCTATTCAGGAAGAGTTAGAAATAGATGAAGAAAATATTTTACCAAAAGAAGAAGTAACAGAAATAATTGAGAGCGAAGGAGTAGAGGGATTTAAAAAGATACTCAAAGAAGTCGTGATAGACAATGTGGTAAATAACTTAGCAAAAAGATATGTCGGAGAAAGATTATTGAACCTTAGTCGTAGAGAAAAAATTGAGATGAATAAGTATGAGTAAAATATGAGTAAAATCAGTAGAATTGATGGATTGGGTATTAAAAATTTTAAGCTCCTCAATCAGATTTAATCAAAAGCAAATTGAAAAATAGAAGAGAAAAATAAGAAGTTTATTACCACAAAATATTTTCTATCTCTTGTCATAAGATAAGACAACCACCTAGGATTGTTTAAAAAAATGCCTAAGCAAAAAATAAATAACTAAGCAGAATAGCAGCTACTACACCTACAAAGTCTGCAATTAGTCCACAACTAACAGCATATCTTGTGTTTTTGATATTGACAGAACCAAAATATACAGCCAAGACATAAAAAGTAGTATCCGTAGAACCTTGAAGTGTAGCAGCTAATTTTCCTACAAAAGATTCTACTCCATATGTGGTAAAAGCATCAATCATAAGTCCTCTTGCTCCACTTCCACTAAGAGGTTTCATAATGGCAATTGGCAAGGCTTTTACAAATTCTGTATCGACAGAAAAAATAGAAAATATCCAGCTTACAGCCGAAATGAGCATTTCCATTGCTCCAGAAGCACGAAAAACACCAATCGCCACGAGCATTGCTACTAGATAAGGAATCACTTTTACAGCAATAGAAAAACCCTCTTTTGCTCCTTCTATAAATGTCTCATAAACATTTACTTTCTTAAAGGCTGCCCAAGCAATAAAACCTACCATTACGCTAAACAAAATAAAATTACTTGCCACAGAAGAATATAGACTAATTTTTTCTTGAGAAAGCGTACTAAAAAACCACGTAATGAAAGATATGAAGGCAGTCAGTCCTCCCAAATATAAAAGTACAACAGGATGAAAAAGATTGAGTCTTTGCTTTATTCCAACAGCAATAATACCAGCCAAAGTAGCAAAAAAAGTAGCTATCAATATAGGAACAAAAACTTCAGCAGGATTTACTGCTCCAGCTTGCGCTCTATATACCATTACCGAGACAGGAATAATTGTCAGTCCAGAAGTATTCAAAACCAAAAACATAATCTGTGCATTACTAGCCTCTTTGGGTTTTGGATTCAATGATTGTAGTTCTTCCATAGCTTTTAAACCTAATGGAGTAGCTGCGTTGTCTAAGCCCAACATATTGGCAGAAAAATTCATTAACATTGCTCCAACAGCTCCATGATTTTTAGGAACTTCTGGAAAAAGATGCCTAAAAAGTGGGCTAACAAGTTTTGCTAGTACTTCTATTGCGCCAGCTTGTTCGCCTATTCGCATAATTCCAAGCCAAAGAGCCATTGCTCCTGTAAGATAAAGCGAAATTTCAAAGCCTACTTTGGCACTATCAAAGGTAGAGTTTGTAATTTTTGAGAAGACCTCAACATTACCATCAAGAAGCTGAAAGATGGCAAAAATAAAAGCAATAATGAAAAAGCCAGTCCAAATTCGGTTAAGAGCCATTTATATTGTGTAATTTGTAAAAATGTAATAAATAAGTGATTTTGTAAATTATATGCTAGAAAAATAACAGTAATAATAACACAAAATCATAAAATAAATTACAAGTGTGTTTTTTATACTTTGATTAGTACGCTCAATTCAATTTTTTAGTGTACTTTTACTGTGTAATTCCTTTAAGTAGTGTTTTTTGATAAAAAAAAAGAATAAATATATATCTCCCTAAAGAAATTAGTTCAAAGATAGAATAATACTTGATAAAATGTACAAGAAAATATTTCAAAATATTTTTTTAGAATACAAGAGTTCTTTTTATCTGTTACTAAAAAAAAACATACTCCTATATTTTAAATAATCTATTTCAATTACAATAATCTATTATGGATTCTTATTTTGAGTTTTTTTTCTCTTCCCCAAACTTCAAAGAAATTGATGCTAAAAGTATTCGCCATATTACCAACAAGATAATTCGTAAATCAGATGCTGCTATTTCTTCCATTTTAGCGAGTGAAGACCAAACATTTGAGGCAAAGATGGAAAAGTGGGACGAGCTTACCCACAATCTGAGTAGTATTTCAGGTATTATATTTCTTTTAGCACATACTTCTCCAAATCCAGAAGTATATAAACAAGCCAATCAGAGCATACAAGTATTGCAAAGGTATGGAAATAGTCTTTCTCTAAATGAAGAATTGTATAAGGCAATTAAAAAATATAGTGAGTCGGATGATGCTCGCTGGTTAAAAGGCTATAAAAAGAAATTTATTAAGGAAACTATTAGAGATTTCGAACGCAATGGTTTTGCTCTTATTCAGAAAAAAAGAGATGAACTGAGAGATATAAAAGACCAACTCTCTGACCTTTCCAATGAATTTTCAAGAAATATTGCAGAACATTATGATGAGATTATTATATCAGAAAAAGATACAGAAGGGCTGCCAGAAGATTATAAAAATCGTCATAGAATAGAAGATGGAAACTATAAGATAACCTTAGATTATCCTTCGTATCGTCCGTTTATGCGCTATGCAAAAAATGAGAAGTTGCGTAAGGAATTGTATATCAAATATTTGAATAGAGGAAATCCGAAAAATACGGCTGTACTTCTCCAAACAATAACATTGCGTAACCAAATGGCAAAACTACTTGGCTACAAAACTTATGCTCAATATGTTATTGAAGAGAGAATGGCAAAAAGTGCTGATACTGTTTGGGAATTTGAAGAAGACCTAACAAAAAAAGTCAGACTTAAGGCTGAAAAAGATTATAAGGAATTACTAAGTGTGGCAGAAGGCAAAGAAGAGTTGCAAGGCTGGGAGACAGGTTTTTATAATAACACTCTTTTAGAAACAAAATACAACCTTGATGCAGAAGAAGTAAAGCAATATTTCGAATTAAATAATGTATTCAAAGGTATTTTCAAAATTTGTAAAGAACTCTATGAAATTGATTTTGTCAGAATGTATCATCATTCTATATGGCACGAAGATGTTTTGTTTTATGAGGTAAGAAAAGGAAATAGTGTTATTGGAAAGATGTATTTAGATTTATATCCAAGAAAAAATAAGTATAGTCATGCTGCTTGTTTTGGTTTGGTATCGGGAAGAGAAACTGAAAAAGGCTATCAGATTCCACATACAGCACTGGTGTGTAATTTTCCTCCCTCTACAAAAGATTCGCCTTCTCTTCTTTCTCACGACCAAGTAATTACTGTTTTTCATGAGTTCGGACACGGCTTGCATCAGCTTCTTACAAAGTCGCCTTTGGCAGCCTTTGCAGGAACAAATGTTGCTAGAGATTTTGTAGAAGTACCTTCACAGCTTTTCGAAAACTGGGCGTGGGACTATAATATTTTGAGAGGCTTTGCACAACATCATAAAACAGGTGAAGTACTACCAAAAGAACTCTTTGATAGAATGGTAGCTGCAAGAAATGTAGGTTCGGGCTTATTTACCTTACAACAAATTTTATACGGAACGTATGACCTTACTTTACATGATAGATACGACCCTTTGACAGATGAGTCGCCAAGTGAGTTATTCAATAAGTTGCAAAGTCAAATTACCCTTACTCCTCCAGTAGAAGGTACAGATTTTCCATCTGGTTTTGGACACTTAATGGGATATGCAGCAGGCTATTATGGGTATTTATGGGCAAAAGTATATGCAGAAGATATGTTTTCTGTATTTGAAAAAGCAGGATTGTTGAACCCAAAAGTTGGAAAAAAATATGTAGATAAGGTACTTTCTAAAGGGGGAAGCGAAAATGAGATGGGACAAATTAAAGCTTTCTTAGGGCGAAAACCTAACAAAGTAGCTTTTTTGAAGTCTTTAGGATTATAAAAAAATAAGAATAATCAAGGTTTTTAAACGCATATTTTGATTTTTTCATAAAAAAATATAGTTTTGTGCAACCCTTTTAAGATTCGTTGGGTCTTAATAGTGTAAGGCAAAATTTGCCATTTCGTCGGAAATGTAAATTGAATTGTAGTTTTATTCTTTCAGTTTGTGATTTTTAATTACTAATTGTTTTATCAATTTTTTGCGCCAACTGCAATTTTAATTTCATTTTCGCTTATCATAAATATAAAAAATACCGTTTCTCGCTTGTATGAGGAATGGTTTTTTTATGTCTAAATATCACATCAAAACATGAGTATAAAAAAACTGCTTCAAAAATTATAAAAATTTGAGAAGCAGCTAGTGAAAAGCTTCGTTATTCAGAGAGGTTACACATAAAATTTGTTTCATAAATTATTATGGTAGTTTAAAAGGTGAGGAATTTATTTGAATGTGTAAATTTTGTTTAATTTATTTTTATCAAAATAATTCACTAAATAATTAAGGTTTTACCCAAGTTAAGATTGTAGTTGTCATAATAGATAGAATTTAATTAGTTCTGTTATTGTAAAGTAAGTAAGCAAACTTCTATAAAGTTTCTTGTAATTAGAAGACTCAAAAAGTATAGTTTTGGTTGCATCAACTAAATGATTATTATTTTAGTCTTCTGCTTATAAGACGTAGAAAACTCAAAAAATGCACACGTTAGTGTTAAAATTTAACATATTTTATATTTTTGGTTTTCATTTATATCTTCTAACTAACTTTGGATGCCTTAAAGTTCCTCTATTTCTTAAAAAGAGCTGTAATTATTTTTGATTAATGTATAACTTGTTGAAATACAAATATTTATACAGTTTTAATTTTTTCCATTCTTAAAAAAATAGGAAAAGTTACTTGTTTGGTTTCTTCTTTTCTCCAAACTTTACTCAAACTCTCCATAATATTTTCAAGGGCAGTAGCATTTTTTGAGTGCTGATTATTGTAATGTTTGATTGCAGACCATGTGTTCAGATAACCTATTAAATCATCTAAGTTCCATTCTAGTTGATTGACAATGTTTTTTTTCTGTTCAATTTCTTTAAATGGAAACGGAATGGTAGTGTAGTTTTTATCAATATACTTTCTTTCTATGTCCCAAAAATCACCCAAGATATCGTAGTAGAGTTTATCTATTATTTCGTCTATTTCTGTATCTATCTCTATTTTTCCATAGCCTAAGACTACAAAAAGACCGTTTTTTCTAAGCGTACGATATACTTCCTTATAAAATTTATCAAAATCAAACCAATGTATAGCCTTATCTTGTCCCATAAAACTTTGAATTTTGGCTATTGTTTTGCGCTGTTCTT